>NZ_BCWL01000393.1 GCF_001592185.1 Bergeriella denitrificans NBRC 102155 | reverse complement strand
CCGGGTTGTCGGTATTGCCGACGGCGATACACTGACTTGTTTGACAGATACACGCAAACAGCTCAAAGTGAGGTTGAACCAGATTGATGCCCCCGAGCGCGGGCAGGCTTTTGGTAGTGCTGCCCGTAAAAAGCTGTCCAGGTGGGTACATGGGCAATACGTTACACTTAAAACCGATGGCGCAGATAAATATGGCCGCACATTGGCAGAGGTATTTTCCGGTGGTCTGAATATCAATAAGGAGATGGTTAAATCAGGCTACGCATGGGCTTATCGGAAATATGTCAGAGACACGGAATATATCCGCTTGGAAGAGCGGGCAAGAGCTGCCAGCCTTGGCCTTTGGTCTGAACCCAATCCGATTTATCCCAGCGAGTTCAGAAACGGCAAGAAAGCGGGAATGGTCACCCAACAGATTAAACCGTCTTATGCCATGCCTAAAACAGGCGGGAAGTTTACCTGTTCGGGAAAACGCTTCTGTAAAGAGATGAGCTCCTGCTCT
>NZ_BCWL01000392.1 GCF_001592185.1 Bergeriella denitrificans NBRC 102155 | reverse complement strand
CCCCGTAACCCGCCCCGATTTCGTCATCAAGTACGAGCAGAAAGACATCACCGGCGAGATTTCGCCCTATCTGATTTCGTTCAGCTATACCGACTATCTCGGTGAGCAGTCCGACGAATTGCAGGTAGAGTTTGAAGACACCGACGGCCGCTGGCTGCGCGGCTGGTATCCCGAACAGGGCGACCGCCTGAGTTTGAGCATGGGCGACCAATTCACGGGTTTGGTGGATTTGGGTTTCTTTGAGATTGCAGAGATTGAGTACAGCACTGCCCCGAGCGTGGTGTCTTTAAAAGCCTTATCGACAGGCATTACCAAAGCCAACCGCACCTTAAAGCCGCGCGCCTATGAAAAAACCACGCTGGCCAAAATCGTGCGCGAAGTGGCGGGCCGTCTGAAACTCAAGCCCGACGGCGAAGTGCGCGATATCAAAATCGAGCGCGTCACCCAGTATCAGGAGCGCGATGTCGAATTTCTCACGCGGCTGGCGCGGCAGTACGGCCACACCTTTAAAA
>NZ_BCWL01000391.1 GCF_001592185.1 Bergeriella denitrificans NBRC 102155 | reverse complement strand
CAAGGCAGCGAAGCCGCAGACAGTACAGCAAGGCGAAGCAACGCTGTACCATTCTTATTTTAAATGACTATACATATCTCCGTCGCCCTCGGCACGAAGCGCGCAAGGCCGGTTCAGGCCGTTTAAAATCGGGCAGGCCGGATTCTGGTCACCCGCGCAGGCATCGTACCAACCCTCGAGCAAAGCCAGCATGGCCTGCATTTTGGCAATTTCGCCGCGCAGCCGGTCGATATGCTGCCCGGTCAGCAGCTTCACCGCGCGGCTGGAGCGCCCGGGATTGTCGGACAAGGCCAGCAGCGATTGAATGTCTGCCAGCGAAAACCCCACCTGCCGCGCCTGAAAGATAAAGCGCAAACGCGCCACATCTTCTTCACGATAGCTGCGGTAGCCGTTGCTGCCGCGAGGCGGCGGTGTAATCAGACCCGATTTCTCATAATCGCGGATCTGTTTGGCAGAAAGCCCGCTCTGCCGGGCGGCTTGGCTGATGTTCACGGTGGCTGGTCCTGAAAAATACGGGGCTTATCGTATAGTCGGAGAG
>NZ_BCWL01000390.1 GCF_001592185.1 Bergeriella denitrificans NBRC 102155 | reverse complement strand
ACTGGTCTCGGCGGGCGACGTGGCGTTTGCCACCGAAGAAGCGGCGGTATTGACCGCCGAACGCCCCGCGGTATCGGTGGAAGCCGTCTGCACCCAAAGCGGCGTAGTCGGCAACGGCTGGTCGGCCGGGCAAATCAACAGCTTGGCCGTGCAGCCCGTGGCAGGGGTGGAAATCAAAGCCGCCAACATCAGCGTGTCCGCGGGCGGCGCGGATATGGAAGACGACGAAGCCTACCGCAAACGCATTCTGCTTGCCCCCGAAAGTTTCAGCGTGGCCGGACCCGTGGGCGCATACGAGTATTTCGCCCGCGCCGTCAACCAAACCATCTGCGACGTGTTCGTCGACAACCCCGAAACTTCAGACGGCCAACCGGTCGGCGGGCAGGTGCGCGTAACCGTGCTGACCAAAACCGGCATGCCGTCTGAAGAATTATTGAACCAAGTGCGCGAAGCCTTGTCCGCCGAACGCCGCCGCCCCCTGTGCGATACGGTTACGGTGGCCGCACCGATGGCGGTGGATTACACGCTCGACGCCGAA
>NZ_BCWL01000389.1 GCF_001592185.1 Bergeriella denitrificans NBRC 102155 | reverse complement strand
GTTGGTCTCGGCAGGCGAAGTGGCGTTTGCCACCGAAGAAGTGGCGGTATTGACCGCCGAACGCCCCGCAGTATCGGTGGAGGCCGTCTGCACGCAAAGCGGCGTGGTCGGCAACGGCTGGTCGGCCGGGCAAATCAACAGCTTGGCCGTGCAGCCCGTGGCGGGGGTGGAAATCAAAGCCGCCAACATCAGCGTGCCCGCGGGCGGCGCGGATACGGAAGACGACGAAGCCTACCGCAAGCGCATTCTGCTCGCTCCCGAAAGTTTCAGCGTGGCCGGACCCGTGGGCGCGTATGAATACTTCGCCCGCGCCGTCAACCAGACCATCTGCGACGTGTTCGTCGACAACCCCGAAACTTCAGACGGCCAACCGGTCGGCGGGCAGGTGCGCGTAACCGTGCTGACCAAAACCGGTATGCCGTCTGAAGAATTATTGAACCAAGTGCGCGAAGCCTTGTCCGCCGAACGACGCCGCCCGCTGTGCGATACGGTTACGGTGGCCGCGCCCGTGCCTGTTGATTACGCCTTACATGCCGAGC
>NZ_BCWL01000388.1 GCF_001592185.1 Bergeriella denitrificans NBRC 102155 | reverse complement strand
CTCAACACTTAAAGCCATAGATAGCCCCTTTCTGCTGTGTTAAACTGTATTACTTATGCACTAGATATTTTCTAATGCTGAACTAATGCGGGAATTATGAGACCTTTAAATCTCTTATGCAAGGATTATTTTGTGATTTCTAAATCTCTTTTTGGTAATCGTTTGAAAGAACAAAGAAAATTTTTAGGGCTAAGCCAAGCACAAGCTGCTGAAAATGCAGGGATTGAACGTGAAACTTGGGGAAAATATGAACGAGGGGTATTTATGCCGGGAGGAGATGTATTAATCTCTTTTTTGAGCATGGGAATTAATGTCAGTGCTTTATTCTCAATTGAGCCAGAATTTCCAACACTAAAAGTAAGTGCTACGGCATATTCAACTTCAAGTACACAAAAAGCAAAAAACCAGTTACAGGAACCCAAAGCCAGTTATGGTATTGAAAAACATTTGACGGAAGCAGACGAAGAATTATTAGCCATTTTTCATAAATTAAAACTTGAGGATCGACATACATTAAAACGTCAAGCTCAAATGCTATTGGAGATTTCTGAGCG
>NZ_BCWL01000387.1 GCF_001592185.1 Bergeriella denitrificans NBRC 102155 | reverse complement strand
GTCGCACCCGGGTTAATCATCTGCTTGGCATTCGGCGTTGTGGTGTTGCCGGATGTTGTCAGATTGAAGCCTGAGCTGTTCACAGCATCCACCACGCTTTGAGCCGTTACCGGCTTACCGGCATCTGCAGGATCTTTGTCAACCAGTTTGCCGGTTGCCGGATCTGCCGATACGGTGGTGGTGTTGATTTGCAGTGCGCCGTCGGTGCCTTTGGAGATGGTTGTACCGTCAACTTTTACAGACAGGTCGTAGTTGTTACCGTCTTGGGCTACCGTTACCGAACCGTCTTTGGAAGATACGGTAGTCTTCGGTGCGTTGGTAATGGCGGCGTTCAACTGATCTACGTTCACCGCGTCAGTACCATCTTTACCTGGGGCGACGTTGGTAATCTTCTTACCGCCGGCATTGATACCGTCAACCGTTACGCTCGGGCCGCCGTTAATGGTCAGACCGTTGTTGTCGATCTTCGTATTACCGGTGGTAACGCTGTCCACATTCAGGTCGCGGGCAATGTCAACGGTGTAGTTGACATCGTTGGTGCTGGTTTCAGTT
>NZ_BCWL01000386.1 GCF_001592185.1 Bergeriella denitrificans NBRC 102155 | reverse complement strand
ACTGCTGAAAATACGGCTTATAGGACAAAAAAGGTGCTAATTTCGAGGACTTTACTCATATGGGACAAAAAAAGGGGTTATTTCCCGGTTAAATTAGAGAAATAATCCTTGAAACCTAATCTTATTTTCCTTCCTCATTCATACCCTTGTGACCCCCTAATTTCTGTTTCAAATCCGCAAACCGCCCGTCAAGCAAATTGGTCGTATTCGGAATGTGCAGATCAGGATAATCCTCAAAGGTAAACAGGTATGCCATATTCCTTTCCAGGCTTAAATAAGCACTCCGGAGTCTCTTATGCGTGCAATGAGATTTACCCGTTTCCTCGTTAAAGGTACGTCCGTTTAAAAAGCCCCGGTATTGTTCGTACCAAGCATTCAAGGCCGTCTGAAAGACGGCTTTTTTGCTGCTCTTCAGGCTCAGTATTAATTTGTATAACGCCCTCGCCGCTTCCGTTTTCGGATTGCGTGTCAGGTCAGTTGTTACCGTTTTGACCTGATGAAATTGGCACAGTTGGCAGGGAATATCGGGGAACTGTTGCAGCAATCCTTTTCTTCCGTCACAGATTATGC
>NZ_BCWL01000385.1 GCF_001592185.1 Bergeriella denitrificans NBRC 102155 | reverse complement strand
GCGTTGGACATCGGCGGCGGCGTATTGGGCCGTCTGAACAATCTGCCGCAGGTTACTTCTTTAATCGGCGATTTGTCGGGCGCGGCGCAGATGGCGGCGCAGGCTTCGCAGGCGGCTTCGGAACTGGGCGGCGCCGTGGCTTCGGCACGCGCGGCGTTTGAGGGCGGCAATCCGCTCGACTGGCTCTCCGGCGGCGCAGGCGCGGTGGAGCGGGCGGGCGGCGCATTGGCCGACGGTGCGGCGGCGGTGGAAACGCTGACCGCTTGGCTGGCGGTAAGGAGGGATTTATGAGTGCAGTTATCCGCTATACCACGCGCGACGGCGACCGCTGGGATTTGATTGCTTATAAACATTACGGTAACGCATTCTTGATTGACGGGCTGATGGCGGCCAATCCGCACCTGCCTTTGGCCGAGGAGTTTGAAAGCGGCTTGACCGTATTCGTGCCGGTGTTGGACGCCAAACCGCAAAGCAATCAGGCGGCCATGCCGCCGTGGATGAGGTAGTTTCAGGCAGCCTGAAAGGAAAACACAATGGACGCATTGGGCGCATTTCTGCAATTAAACGGCTTCTCGGGCGGCGGCGGCAGCCG
>NZ_BCWL01000384.1 GCF_001592185.1 Bergeriella denitrificans NBRC 102155 | reverse complement strand
GTTATCCGAAAAAAGGCCGCCTGAAAATGGAACTCGACAAACTCGACCGGGCAATTCTCAATATGCTGCAAAGCGACGCCACCGTATCGCTGAAAACGCTGGCCGAAGCCGTGCATTCTTCCCCCGCGACCTGCCAGCGGCGGATTGCGGCGCTGACGGAAAACGGCGTGATTGTGCGCCAGACCGCGCAGGTGTCGCCGCCGAAAGTCGGCTTCAGCATCAGCGTGTTTGTGCACATTGAATTGGAGCGCCAGCATCATAGCGTGCAGGAAGCGTTTGAACGCGCCATGCAGCGTGAGGCGCGGGTGGCGGGCTGCTGGGAGATTTCCGGCGATTACGATTTTCTGCTGCTGGTGCACGCCGAAGACATGGCCGCCTACCACGCGCTCACCCGCCGCCTGTTTACCGCCGATAACCATGTGCGCACGTTTAAAAGCCAGTTTGTGATGAACGCGGCCAAAGCCGAAACGAAAATCAGCTTGTGAGGCTGAGGGGGCAGTAAAAAAGCCGTCTGAAAATCGGGTTTTTCAGACGGCTTTTTTTGCGGGATACCGCTCAATCATCGAACAGAGCGTCTATAGTTGAAGAACTGAATTT
>NZ_BCWL01000383.1 GCF_001592185.1 Bergeriella denitrificans NBRC 102155 | reverse complement strand
CCTTCAAATACAGCTCAAAATGCTCTTTGGGAATGCCGTTAAACTTACGCAAATGTCGTTTTGCCTGATTCCAAAAGTTCTCAATTCCGTTAATGTGATTCTGCCGTTCTGCAAAATGTGTGCTGTGATTGATGCGAAAATGTGAAAATTCGCTCACATCAAGTACATCATAACTGCGATAGCAATCCGTATAAACCACGCTGTCGGGTTTCACTTTTTCGCGGATAATCGGCAGCAAAGTAGCAGTTCGTGTATTCGGTACGGCAACGGTATAAACCTTGCCGTTTCGCTTCAAAAGCCCGAATACAGCCACTTTGCCGGCAGCACCGCGACCGCGTTTGCCTTTGCGTTGTCCGCCGAAATAGCTTTCATCTGCTTCTACTTCGCCATCAAACATTTCCAAATGCGGGCTGTTTTGATAGATGAGTAGACGTAGACGATGAAAATAATAGGCGGCGGTATTTTTGTTTACACCGACCAGTTCGGCAGCTGTCCGTGCTGTAACACCTGCGACAAACAGCTCGATGAGTTTGTTTTGTTTGTACTGGCTTAAACGGCTTTTTCTCATAAGGGTATTCTAACTTAAAATTAGATTTCCCTAGTTATCTAGGACAGCCCC
>NZ_BCWL01000382.1 GCF_001592185.1 Bergeriella denitrificans NBRC 102155 | reverse complement strand
GACAAAGAACCTAAAAAATGATACAACCCCCACCATGGCATACTCAAAAGACTTCAGGCAACAAGTACTCAAACAGCTAAGCAATGGTAAAACCTACCGACAGCTTTCTGCCGAATACAACATCAGCCCAACCACCATCTTAAACTGGCAAAAACAACCAACTAAACAGCCTTATCCTAAAAACCGTCAAGGCAAAATAGATTTGGTATTGCTGCATCAGGATGTACAAGAACGCCCTGATGACTTTCAAAGACAAAGAGCATTTCGCTTTAATTGTTCACAAAGAGCCATAAGCAAAGCGCTAAAGCGCCTTAACATCACTCGTAAAAAAAGCGGTTAAATCATCCTAAGACAGATAAATTTTGTCGGTCTCGTTTTTTAAAACAATTACAGCGGTATCAACAAGAAAACAAGCCCGTCATCTACCTTGACGAAAGCGGCTTTAAGGTAAACAGTTACAGACCTTATGCCTATGCCGGACGGGGAGAAGCTTGCTATGATACCTACAACTGGCAAACTAAAAACCAAACCAATGCCATTGGTGCTATTTACAACAATGAGTTGTTTGCTGTCGGTCTATATGATTGTAGTATCAACAGCAATGTCTTTTTATCTTGGGT
>NZ_BCWL01000381.1 GCF_001592185.1 Bergeriella denitrificans NBRC 102155 | reverse complement strand
TCCGACTATAACAAACCGAGAGAGACAACAAGGCTGCGCCCTACCGCTCATGCACAGAATGAGCTGAAGCTCAATAACAACTCTGCCTACACATTTCTCTTTTAGGAATTTCACTATAATCGTGATACCGATATTGCCGGGAAAAATACACATTACTTTCCCAATTTTTCCGCCCGATTAATTAAAGAATCATAAAAATCAAATAACTGATCGAAATAATCTTTATCACTATTCTTTTCTGTCGTGCCCAGCAAAAATCTTAATAGGATACCATCGATATGATGGCCGTATCTGATACCAAATAGCTTGTTATTCAGCTCCCAAGCATGGTCGTCTAACTCATCTAAATTAACCTGCTTATCTAATGTTTGCCAATAATGATGAGCTTGATGATAGATATCAATGATGTCTTTATTCTTTGTTTGAGATAGATACTTTTCTGCGATATGCAATATTTTTAAATTCATCAATTGCTTTTCATGAATGGTTAATTCGTCATCACATTGCTCTAAATAATCATATAGTTCTTTGATTTCTGTTCTCATTTTAAAACGACGCCCAATTGTTCAAATGCATATTGGCAGGTTAAACATGACTGTTTAGATGTTCCGCCTGATATTACATAT
>NZ_BCWL01000380.1 GCF_001592185.1 Bergeriella denitrificans NBRC 102155 | reverse complement strand
CCGAAAATAAAATGGATAACGAAAAAATATCAATTTGGATTTCTGAATACATTTCTTATGAAGAACAAAAATTATTATTCATACCAAGCAATGATAATAGAGTAAAATTCCTTAGTGATTTTGAAATTTCTACTGATGATTTTTTTGATTATGACCATACAATAATCTTATATGGTATATTTGAAGGGAAGCCTACAAACTTAAATAAAGTTAAAGGCATTATTAAAGATTATCCTCAAATTTTAGATTGCTGGGATGAAATAGAAAATAAATTAAAAGAAAATAAAATAAAAAAGATTAATTACTTATTAGCTGTGCCTGATTTTGAATATTCTTCAAAAATCACAAGGTCAGATAAGTTAATTTTTGTTGGAAATTTCCAATATACTCAAGATTTCAGTTCAATATTAGAATTTCTACCAGAGCACCTTAAAAATAAATTGAAATAGTTTGCTAGATAGAACTAACTTATGAAAAATAACCTTTATTCTTTAAAAGCTAAAGAAATCATATAAAAGTGTGATCAAAAATAATCGATCTAAATTTTACAAAAATTTTTATAAAATAGACCGCTTACATAATCCTTATTCTCAAACAACATCAAGATATTTACCAACAAGGACAATA
>NZ_BCWL01000379.1 GCF_001592185.1 Bergeriella denitrificans NBRC 102155 | reverse complement strand
GCGCTGTATAAGCCCTGATGTGTTGCCCGCCACAAAGCCGTCTGAAAATTCGATTTTCAGACGGCTTTGTGGTATTCGCAGGGCGTATTTTAGGCTTTCAGCAGCTCTTGCAGCTCGCCGGCTTCATACATTTCCATCAGGATGTCGGAGCCGCCGATGAATTCGCCGTTGACATACAGTTGGGGAATGGTCGGCCAGTCGCTGTATTCTTTGATGCCTTGGCGGACTTCATCGTTTTCCAGTACGTTTACGGTCACATAGTCGGTGCAGCCTGCGGCGTTCAGAATCTGTACGGCGCGCGAAGAGAAGCCGCATTGCGGAAACTGCTTGGTGCCTTTCATAAACAGTACGACACGGTGGGTGGTGACTACTTCTTTGATTTGTTCTTGAATGCTCATTTGCGTTCCTGAAAAGTCGGTTGGGAAAATGTCTGCTTATTATACCCGCTTTGCGGGAATTTAAAATGCTTGTTTTGGAAAAGGCGTAGAGGCCGGTATAAGGCCGTCTGAAAATGCGGCCGGCAGTTATAGCAGTAGGTCGGGCACTTTTGCCCGACAGATATAGTCGAAGAAATTAAATTCTAATACAAGGCTGCGAGCCGCAGACAGTATAAATAGTACGGGTCGGCGGACTTGCTGCTTCA
>NZ_BCWL01000378.1 GCF_001592185.1 Bergeriella denitrificans NBRC 102155 | reverse complement strand
ATAGTAAAATTCCCTAAAAACAGTAATTGAATCTACCCATGACCTACCCAGCCCATATCCGCCAAAAAATCCTATCTGACCTTGAAACCAGTACCTATAAAGAAGTTGCCGCACGCCACAAAATCAGCCCGAATACGTTAGCAAGATGGAAAAAACAGCCGACGCCAAAGCCTAAAAGCGAATACAAAGACAAGGCACGCAAGCTGACCGAAGAAAAACTCAGACAGGATGTTGCCGACTATCCCGATGCTTATCAATGGGAGAGGGCTGCACGGTTAGGCAGTACACAACATGCCGTATCCAAAGCAATGAAGCGGTACAAACTCACACGAAAAAAAAATAGCACGGCACCAAAAAGCTGATGAAACACTTCGCAATAACTTTATTGAAACGCTCAATGTCTATGAAAAACAACTGTATCCTATTGTTTATTTGGACGAAAGCGGTTTCAAAAAGGACGATTTCCGTCCTTATGCTTATGCACCGAGGGGGCAAAAATGCTTTGAACGTTCGAATTGGAACAGACAGCAAACCAACGTTATCGGTGCACAATGCAGCGGTATGCCCTTTGCTTTTACCGCATTTGAATGCAGTATTGACAGCGATGTTTTCCACTCATGGGTAAACGAAGTATTGATACCGGAACTACCTGCCT
>NZ_BCWL01000377.1 GCF_001592185.1 Bergeriella denitrificans NBRC 102155 | reverse complement strand
TAATCGGCGTAAATTTTGATGCAAGGCGAGCCAACGCCGTAGCAGAAATTAATTTCTCCGACTATACATAGAAATGGTGGCTGAAACCACCCACGATAGAGAGAGGAATACTTGGATATGGAAACGGTATTAAACCGCATTGCAGCGCATCTGTTGCGCCACGGGCAGCGTGTTACCTGTGCCGAGTCGTGTACGGGCGGCCTGCTGGCGGGGGCTTTGACTTCGGTAGCGGGCAGCTCGCAATGGTTTGAACAAAGTTGGGTTACTTACAGCAATCAGGCCAAGATGCAGATGCTGGGTGTGCGGCAGGATACTTTGGCCGTGTATGGCGCAGTCAGCAGTGAGACGGTGCAGGAAATGGCGGCCGGCGCACGCTTGGCTGCCGAAGCGGATTATGCTTTGAGCGTTTCGGGCATTGCGGGGCCGGGTGGTGGCAGCGATGAGAAACCGGTGGGTACGGTCTGGTTCGGCTTGTCGGCAGACGGGATATTGCTGAGCCGCAAGATGCATTTTGCCGGCGATCGAAATCAGGTACGCGATCAGGCGGTGGCATTTGCGCTTGAATGGCTGGCCGAACATTTGCAGCCTGAAGTTGCATGATGTGGTAATATTCAAATTTCTAGAAAATGAATGGTACAGGCTGAGAACTGTGTAAGAGCATTTA
>NZ_BCWL01000376.1 GCF_001592185.1 Bergeriella denitrificans NBRC 102155 | reverse complement strand
GGGCGAGCCAACGCCGTAGCAGAAATTCAGTTCTTCGACTATACGGCGCAGGACATCTTCCGCACCAATATGCCAAGATGCCCCGCGCCGCGTAGCCCCATAAATTCGGAGTTCCGCCCATGAGCAAACCGCCCAAATCCCTGCGCGCCCGCGCCATGGACATCCTGTCGCGCCGGGAAATCAGCCGCGCCGGGCTTAAACGCAAGCTCGCGCCCCATGCCGAAAGCGAAGAAGAGCTGGACGCGGTATTGGCCGAATTCAGCGAACGCAACTGGCAGTCGGACGAACGCTACGCCGAAGCCTATATCCACAGCAAAAGCCGCCTGCACGGATCGCGGCGGCTGAAACAGGCACTGTCGGCGCAGGGCATAGACGAAGCCCTCAGCCGCCACTTCCTGCCCGACCGCCAAAGCGAGCAGCAAACCGCCGCCGCCATCTTGCGTAAAAAATTCAAACACCCCCCCGCCGATTTGAAGGAAAAACAGAAACAAGCCCGCTTCCTAGCCTACCGCGGCTTCGATATGGACGCCATCCAAACCGCCTTCAAACACGCCTGGGACGAAGATTGGACATACGAAAGCGAATAAAGGCAGCCTTTACGCAATCAAAAAGCCGTCTGAAAAAATCATTTTTTCAGACGGCTTTTTTTTCATATAGTTGGAGAAATT
>NZ_BCWL01000375.1 GCF_001592185.1 Bergeriella denitrificans NBRC 102155 | reverse complement strand
TCCCTGTAACTGAATAATCGGTTACAGGGATTTTGGCAAAAGGCTGTTTGAAAGGATTTTAAACGGCTTTAAAAATTACTTTTGGACATGAGACAGATAGAACTCACAAATGGCTTTTAAGGCTTGGGTCCGGCTACCGCCTGCCAGTTTGACGGCTTCGTCAATCAAATCCAAATCGGCGGCATGGCCTTTAATCAAAAACTGACGGTATTCTCCGCTTTCCAGCTTCTCTCTGTTAAATTCGGCAGCAGTTTGGGCGCGCAGGCGGCGGCTGTGGTCGGTTAGATTTGCCATTGGAAATCCTTTGTGGTATAAATGTTTTAAGAAAGTTCGGGAGATGAGGCGGTGTTACCACCGCCCCGGTTTGTGTTTTAATTAGTACGCTTTGCTAGAGAGAACTAATAAAATCACTAAGATTAGGATTTTAATCATCTTCATCACCTCCTTTCTTTTTCGATTCCCGCCGCTCCCAACGGCGGGTTTCTTATTTCCTAATCCATGAAATGAATTATAGTATATCTTATAAAATAAAGCAAGCAAAAAAATAAAAAAAACAGCCTGAAATGTTTGGTTTCAGGCTGTCTTACAAATCAGCAAATACTTTCACAGGGAATACCGTCACCGTCCCTATCAAGACGGCGAACGCCGCATTTATTCAAATAAAATTTCGCTTC
>NZ_BCWL01000374.1 GCF_001592185.1 Bergeriella denitrificans NBRC 102155 | reverse complement strand
GAAAATCACGATTTTCAGACGGCTTTTTGATTTGCACAGACCGCAGCGGCCCGCATTATTTCGTGGCTTAATTCACGCTGCCACGCAACACCACGCGGCTTTGGAAGGTGGCAACGATACAGTCGGCCTGTCCGGCAGGCAGGAAGCGCTTGGCATCGAAGCGGCCGTTATTCTGCGCCGCGTAGCTGACGACGTTGGTTAAACGCTTGCCGCCGTCTTTTTTCACGCGGTTTTGCAGGTTGTTGACCGCATTGACAACGGCGCGTTCGCAGCTGGCCGCTTCATCTTTACCGAGCGAACGGGCGGTGGCGTTGGTGCGGTATTTGCCGTTACCGCCGAACGATACCGGAATATTGGCATCCAAGGCTGCCCGGGCGTCGGCGGTTTTCATCACCGCATTGATGTTGCAGCGGTACACCATGTTTTTACCGCGGCCTTCGTGGTCGGCCAGCAGGCGGCAGGCACCGGAATCGGCACGGCTTTCCTGACCTGAAGTAGAAGCCTTACGGCCGGTATCACCCGGTTGTCCAGTGCTGCTGCAGGCGGTGAGTGCGAAAGCGGCCGCCAATGCAGCCAAAAACATACGTTTGGTTTCCATCAAAATCTCCATATTTATTGTGGCACAGGGAAAAACTCTGTCCTGCCATTATAGGGATAATGGCGGAAAAAACCAATCTGCAAGTACTTTCCATGCCGTCTGAATAT
>NZ_BCWL01000373.1 GCF_001592185.1 Bergeriella denitrificans NBRC 102155 | reverse complement strand
ATTCAGGCAAACGGCGCGCTAAAAACGACTGAGGCCGTCTGAAAAAACAAAAGCAGGATACGCGGGGTATCCTGCTTTTTCGCTATTCTGTAACAGAATATTATTTAGCAACTTCAGAAGCGGCAGCTTCAACAGCAGAAGCAGCTTCGGCAACAGCAGAAGCAGCAGCGGCAGTCGCGTCAGAAGCAGCACCTTGTACTTCAGAAGCAACGGCAGCAGCAGCGTCGCCGGTCGCTTCAACAGCAGAAGCAGCAGTGGCTTCAACGGCAGAAGCAGTAGCCTCAACAGCAGATGCAGTCGCTTCAACGGCAGAAGCAGCAGCTTCTTTGGCAGAGTCGGCAGCACCGCCGCAAGCAGCCAAAGTCAGAGACAACAAAGCAGCAGCCAACAGAGATTTTTTCATTTTATGATACCTTTTAAATCGATTCAAAATAACTAAAAATGGCCGTCACCGGCCTCTACAAGTAGAAAATTCATTGCTGAATTTCCCATATTATGCCTTAGCGGATAGACAGATGCAACGGCTTCTACCGTTAGAGTAAGCAAAATCAATCGTTGCGGCAGATTTTGCGCGTGCAAAAAGCGGCGCTGTTATTTTCCGACACCGCCCCGCCCGCGCGGCACGCCGACAAACCCAATATTTTTCAACATTTTATTAGTTTTAAGTTTTGTAAATCCAAAAATATGGGCAAATTTTCAGCCAGATAGCGATTTTCCC
>NZ_BCWL01000372.1 GCF_001592185.1 Bergeriella denitrificans NBRC 102155 | reverse complement strand
TACATCTGAAAAAGAAGCGGTTTAAAATCAGCCGCATCAGGGGTTGATCTTCAGCAAGGCGTTGGTTTCGCTTATTTATTGTGATTGCGATACCGATATTGAGCCGCATCAAATAGCGATGGGAAAAATACCGTTTGCGAGCAAGCGGTATTTTTTATTTGGGCAAATCATGTTATCTTGCGCTATGTTAAACATGAATTTTAAGTGAACTATTTAAAAGGAAATCTGCAATGAGCGAACATAACACCATTAAAGTGAACGATTTGCCGAATGAGCAAGTAGAGCAGGAAATCGAGCTGCCGGTAATAAATCATGAGCAAAGCGAGGAAAAACGCGGCGGTCATAGCGAAGGCGGCTGCTGCGGCGCGTGCGGCGGCTAAGAATGATTTGAGCCAGGCAGAGATACCGAAACTTCTATCGTAGAGCGGAGAGGTAAGCTCGCCATTTTGCCGGGAGGCAAAGGCCGAATTGAGTTGAAGCCAGTGAGTTTATCTCATTTTGCGGATAAACAGCTCCGACCTGAGATTGTTGACAATTTGTCGAATGCAGGCATCATCGTCGGGCGAAAACGAAGGCTGCTTGTTTGTACCGCAAAAAGGCCGTCTGAAAATCATGATTTTCAGACGGCCTTTTTGCGGGCTGCGGGTTTGTTATCGCCAATATCATCCGGATTGAGTATCACAGATTGATGTTTATGTGTAATCATTAATAATTAAATA
>NZ_BCWL01000371.1 GCF_001592185.1 Bergeriella denitrificans NBRC 102155 | reverse complement strand
TTAAGAGTCTAGGTGGACAGCCTACCGAACAAAGCATTTCTATCTCAACTATCAACGGAATTTGTAGCTGTATTGCCGGAAGAGGTTTTGCCGCTTTTGAAATTTGTGCAGAGCCCTTGTTTGATAGCTTTAAAACACTTTCTGCGAATCCAGCAGCAGCGTAACCGGGCCATCGTTGCACAGGGAAACCTGCATATGGGTTTGGAAGCGGCCGGTGGCCACGTTCAGGCCGTGGGCGCGTAGCAGCTCTGCGGTATGCAGATACAGGGCTTCGGCCTGCGCGGCGGGGGCGGCTTGGGAGAAGGAAGGGCGGCGGCCGCTGCGTGCATCGGCGTAGAGGGTGAATTGGGAAACCAGCAATACGGATCCGCCGACGTCTTTCAGCGATAAATTCAGCTTGCCGGCTTCGTCTTCGAAAATCCGCAGGTTGGCGGCTTTGTCGGCGATGTAGCGGGCATCGGCTTCGGTATCGCTGTGGGTAATGCCGAGCAGTATCATAAATCCGTGTTCGATGGCGCCGCTGGTTTCGCGGCACTCGGGTTCGATGACATCTACTCGGGCATGGGTGACTTTTTGGATAACGGCGCGCATGGTGTGTCCTGGAATTGGGGGTTAGTGAAATAGGGCGGTTGTTATCGTTATTGACCGCTTGTGACTTGTATTGAGCGTGTAGGTTAGTCCTTGGGTGCGGCTTCGCTGCCTTGTCCCATTCTGTGTTATTC
>NZ_BCWL01000370.1 GCF_001592185.1 Bergeriella denitrificans NBRC 102155 | reverse complement strand
TGGGGTTTCGGTTTGTTCAGGCTCGTTCGGCGTCACATCTACTGCAGAGATAGCCTTATTCGAGCCTGTGGCTGTGTTGCCTACAGGATCGGTCAAGGTAGCGGTGACAACGGTTTCTGTACCCGGCTCGGTCGGTTTAACAGTTACTGTGATGCTGCCTTGTGCAATGTCTTCTTCGGTCAAGACATAGTCGTTCATTGATACATCTGGAGTATTTGCATCAACCTTATCTTT
Source organism: Bergeriella denitrificans NBRC 102155 (assembly GCF_001592185.1). Taxonomy (GTDB): domain Bacteria; phylum Pseudomonadota; class Gammaproteobacteria; order Burkholderiales; family Neisseriaceae; genus Neisseria; species Neisseria denitrificans. Next base: position 512 of record NZ_BCWL01000370.1, on the reverse strand, counting down.
GTTCAGCACGTTGCCGTCTTGATCTACAACAGTCAGCTTGTCGCCGGCTTTGGCGGTAGGCGGCAGGGAAACTGTGGCTGTCGTTACGCCGTTGTTGACATCGCTAGGCTCGATTCTGCCGTTGTCTTTGGCGATGGAAACAATCGGAGCATCGATTTCGGCATCTACGGTTGCGCTATCTTCGCCGGTATTGCCTTCATTACCTGCAGCATCAATGAATTGCGCGGTTACTTTAATCTCGCCTGTAGTCGGAATATCCACTACATTCGGGAAAGTGTAAGTACCGCTTGCGGCTTCTTCCGCAGTCAGCGGATGACGTGCGATTTCGTTGCCGTCTGAATCTTTCAATACAACGATATCGCCGGCATTTGCGCCGCTGAAGTTTACGGTAATATCAGACTTGCTGTCGGTATCCGCATCTTTTTCTGCTTTGTTGATGATGCCGTCGTTGTTGCTATCGGCTACAATCACTACGCCGTTATCGGTATTAAAGTTAGCGCCCGGAGCGGTAG
>NZ_BCWL01000369.1 GCF_001592185.1 Bergeriella denitrificans NBRC 102155 | reverse complement strand
GGTCGGTAGAGCGACGGACTGTTAATCCGCAGGTCCCTGGTTCGAGCCCAGGTCGGGGAGCCAGATTGAAGAAAAAAGCCCAAACGAAATGTTTGGGCTTTTTTCTTGCCTGAAACAGATTGGGTTTTCAGACGGCTTTTTCAGACGGCCTTCAGGGGCAAGTAACAGTTTGCGCCTGAAAGTTATTGGGATTAAGATAGGGTAATAAGCTGGGTATACTGTTTGAAGACTGTGTTTGGTGCGGCAGGCAGGAAAAGGTGCTTAAAATGCAGGATATGGGCGATCCGGATACAGATGATTTGTATATGGAAGCTGTTGAGGGCTTCATGATGCTGACTATATTTGTAGTCAGTGTGGCAATATTTGTGTATTTATGGATAGCCGGAGGCAGTTTTCTTATGGCTGCGGTGGTCTGGCTGGTGATTATGCTGATATTCGGTGTTGCTATCGGTATGGTAGCGACTGTGGTCGGTATGCTGATAGTGTGGTGGCTGCGGGCGCGGCATCGTTTTCTTGAAGAACGTGCCCAAGCTAAAGCAGCTAAGGCAGCGGCCAAGAGTGCAAAGATACAGCGCTAGTTTATTATCGATTTGACTGTGCTAAACCGATTGCTGACTTTCAGAGAAAACATATATGCAAAAAGACCCAAGCAATGCTTGGGTCTTTTCAAATTTGGCTCCCCGACCTGGGCTCGAACCAGGGACCTGCGGATTAACAGTCCGTCGCTCTACCGACTGAGCTATCGGGGAAT
>NZ_BCWL01000368.1 GCF_001592185.1 Bergeriella denitrificans NBRC 102155 | reverse complement strand
TGGCTGCTGCCGCCGCCCGAGAAGCCGTTTAATTGCAGAAATGCGCCCAATGCGTCCATTGTATTTTCCTTTCAGACGGCCTGTATCTCAGAATACCTTCCCGCAGTTCCGGCAAGTGCAAAATGTTTGCAAACCGATTTGGCGGCATGCCCATTTGTGGCGGGAATGAACGCACCAAAACTGCTTCCACTTCTCTTTAAAGTCAATCATATCTGTCTGTTCCTGTAAGGGAAGCTGCCTGAAACTACCTCATCCACGGCGGCATGGCCGCCTGATTGCTTTGCGGTTTGGCGTTCAACACCGGCACGAATACGGTCAAGCCGCTTTCAAACTCCTCGGCTAAAGGCAGGTGCGGATTGGCCGCCATCAGCCCGTCAATCAAGAGCGCGTTGCCGTAATGTTTATAAGCAATCAAATCCCAGCGGTCGCCGTCGCGCGTGGTGTAGCGGATGACTGCGCTCATAAATCCCTCCTTAACGCCAGGCAAGCGGTCAGCGTTTCCACCGCCGCCACGCCGTCGGCCAATGCGCCGCCCGCCCGCTCCACCGCGCCTGCGCCGCCTTCCAACCAATCGAGCGGGTTGCCGCCCTCAAACGCCGCGCGAGCCGAAGCCACCGCGCCGCCCAGTTCCGAAGCCGCCTGCGAAGCCTGCGCCGCCATCTGCGCCGCGCCCGACAAATCGCCGATGAGCGATGTCACCTGCGGCAGATTGTTCAGACGGCCCAATACGCCGCCGCCGATGTCCAGAGCC
>NZ_BCWL01000367.1 GCF_001592185.1 Bergeriella denitrificans NBRC 102155 | reverse complement strand
TTTACAGTATTTGGAAGACAATACTGAAATGAACATCCACAAAAACACCCGGCTAACCCCGTATCAACGCCAAGCCATCTGGCGCGCCTATACGCAGGATAAAACCACCATTACTTCACTGTCCCGGCAATACCAAGTTAGCAGAGTAACCATTTACCGAATCCTCAAGGCCGCACGGTTGCAGCTGCTCACGCCGCAAAACAGCACCAACAACCGTTTTAAACAAGCCAAGTACGGCATGAAACGTTTGGCCAAAGTGGAAAAGGCAATCGAAGAAAAACTCAAAAAGCAGGCCAAACGCTACAACAAATCTTATCCCGGCGAAATGGTGCATTTCGACACCAAACGGCTGCCCTTATTGCAAAATCAAAAGACAACCGACCCGAGAGATTATCTGTTTGTCGCCATCGATGACTATTCCCGCGAACTGTATGCGGCGATTTTGCCTGACCGTACTGCTGCCAGTGCCGCCAAGTTTCTTTTGCGCGATGTGATTGACTGCTGTCCGTATACCATCGAATGCGCTTACTCGGATAACGGTATGGAGTACCGGGGCAATGCGGCTCATCCTTTTGCGGTTGCCTGTATACAAAACAATATCGGCCAGAAGTTTACCCGTATTGCCCGACCGCAGACCAATGGCAAAGCGGAACGGGTCATCCGCACCTTAATGGAGATGTGGCATGATAAGTTTCCGTTTAAGGATTCGGAGCATAGGCAGAAGGAGTTATGCCGTTTTGTGAATTTTTATAATACGGTTAAGCCGCATAA
>NZ_BCWL01000366.1 GCF_001592185.1 Bergeriella denitrificans NBRC 102155 | reverse complement strand
GGGGCGTATTATAGCGGCTGCAGAAAATGTGTCAACGAAAAAAATAAAAAAAGCGGTGGGAATATTTCAAGCGTTTGACAAAAAAGATAATTTATTTGCAGGCCGCTATGCCGGGAAAATCAGTATTTGGCGCTGACCAAGCGGCCGTTTTGGAAAACCTGCTGCTGCATCAGGTTGCCGTTGTAGGCGTAGGTGGTCAGCGAGCCGTTTTCAGGCGTGGCGCGGAACTGCATCAGCTGCGTGCGGCTCAGGGTGTAGGGGTCGGTGCGTTTGCTGCCGGAGTCGCCGTAGAAATCCTGTACGATATACTCGTTGCCGCGTTTGCTCACCAGCTGGCGGTAGAAGCCGCCTTTAACCGCGCTGTTGGACGCGTTGCCCTGGGCATCGAAATAGGCTACGGTTTGGCCGGCGCTTTCGGCCTGGCTGTCGGTTTTGCTGCTGTCGAAGCCGATGGGGATGTTGAGCGATGTGCCGAGCCCGATGTGGCTGCCGATGCGGGAGCCGATGCCCAGGCCGACCGACATGCCGGAAGGGGTGGCGGTGCAGGCGGTGAGCAGGGCGCAGAGTAAGGCGGGGGCGATAATGTGTTTCATGTTTATCCTGATTGTTATGCAGATGAAGCTGCTAGTATATCGCTTTCGGCTGCGGGCGGGTGTTAGAAAGGGTAAAAGCGGCAGGCGCGTGCGGATTGCAGCGCGGCCGTTTTTTGGCGACAATGCGGCTTGGGATAAAATATGCGCGGTCTGAGTGAGGCCGCTTGATGTTTGGCCGGGCATCGG
>NZ_BCWL01000365.1 GCF_001592185.1 Bergeriella denitrificans NBRC 102155 | reverse complement strand
GGTACGGGTCGGCGGACTTGCTGCTCAAGCAGCTTAGTCAAGCCCCCTCTTTGAGCCGGGCAAGCCAACGCCGTAGCAGGATTTAAGTCCGACGACTATAGTGTACGAAGGAATAGAGCGGGCCTTTGGCGCTGGTATGCGTTTCCCGGCTCACAGGCTGCCATTGCGCGGCATCCAATTCGGGGAAGAAGGCATCGCCCGCCACCGACAGTTCGATTTCGGTCAGGCGCAAATCGGTGGCCAGCGGCAGGGCTTGGGCGTAAATCTGTGCGCCGCCCATGATGATGATTTCTTCGGCATCACGGCACAAAGCCAGAGCTTCGTTCAGGCCGGACACGGTTTCCGCGCCTTCGGCAACATAATCGGGGTTGCGGCTGATCACGATATTGCGGCGGCCGGGTAGCGGCTTGCGCGGCAGGGATTCCCAGGTTTTCCGCCCCATAACGACGGGTTTGCCCAGCGTATAGGCTTTGAAAAAGGCGAAATCTTCGGGGATATGCCAGGGGATGGTGTTTTGGCTGCCGATGCAGCGCTCGGCGGCATAGGCGGCGATTAAGGTGATGTGTTGCATGGTGTGTTTTGCATCGGGTTCGGATAGGCGTATTGTATAGCAGATGGCGCGGGAACGGTAATGCGGCGGCATGGGTGGGAAAGCGTAGAAACAGGTTGACCGCTGTTGCCGCGTTGTGTTGCTTTATTTCTGCCTTATCCAAGCATCAAAAAGCCGTCTGAAAATACCGGTATCCGGTTTTCAGACGGCTTTTTTGCGGCGGGCAAACTTAT
>NZ_BCWL01000364.1 GCF_001592185.1 Bergeriella denitrificans NBRC 102155 | reverse complement strand
CAGATAGTACGACAAGGCGCAGCAACGCCGTATCATTCTTATTTTAAATGACTATATATTTTGTTGGGTGAGAATATACGTTATGTAGGACAGGCATCCCGCAGTATTTATGACCGTCTTAATATTCATGTGAATACACAGGATAAAACATGGTGGAATAAAGTGATTTTTTTCGGCCGCGAAGACGGGCATCTGGATAAATCCCAAACCGATTATTTGGAAAAACTGCTTATCGGATTGTTTCGGCAAACAGATTTGAAACTGGATAATGTGAATAGCGGCAATACGTCCTATATTGATAAAACCAGTAAGATTAAGGCTCAAAATATTTGGGATATTGTTTTGGAAATCATGGAAGGGGTAGCCAATATCCAAATTTTTGAAGGGTATAAAGCAGAAAACGAGCCATTTGAAGGCACGGATGCCGCACGCGCGAAAGCAGTAATCGAATTGCCGGATGGCGTGAACATTTCGGGTAACAGTTTTAGAGAAAACCAATGCAAGTTGTTCCAATATTTATTGGCACATCCGACATACAAGGTTATGGTGGAAAACTATGTGTTGAACGGTAAGGCAACATCAGGCCATTGCTTAGGTACTGAGCCCAATTATCTGCCTGACGGTCAGGCTTATACGGTGAAATTAAAAGACGGTATTTTTCTGTACACGCATTACAGTACGATGGCTCGTCGCAAAGCTATTCAAAAATTTGCAGATAGCGTAGGACTGGATTTGAATATTTTGTGGGATTAGTTGTATAGTCATTTAAAATAAGAATGGTATAGCGTTGCTTCGCCTTGCCGTACTATTTGTACTGTCTGCGGC
>NZ_BCWL01000363.1 GCF_001592185.1 Bergeriella denitrificans NBRC 102155 | reverse complement strand
ACCCGTACGATTTGTACTGTCTGCAGCTTCGCTGCCTTGTCCCATTCTGTGTTATTCGACTATACTCTCCGACTATATAGCCTAATAGCACTGCATGATGCGGCATGGCTACGTTTTTCGTACTCATAAAAACCGTAACGCGCAGGCTAAGCTTCATTCCAGCAACAGCAAGCATTTTCCTTACCAAAAAAAGCCGTCTGAAAATCACATTTTCAGACGGCTTTTTCCATCAGTCTCTTCATCCATCACGCTCAGGATTTAGGCTGTTTCAAATCCACCAGCCGCGTACCGGCCAGAAAATCATACAGAAACTGGCGGTCGGGGTTCAGCAGCGCAAAGCCCCACGGCAAAATCAGCCAAATCAGCGATGCTGCAAACGCGCCCAGCGGCGGAATGCCCAGCAGATGGCGCAGCCCGGCGTAGGCCAGCATCGGGATGAACACAATAAATACGCAGGCCCACATAAAGCGCAGGCGCAGCTGTTGCAGCGGCGGGCGGCTACCGCGCTCGTTGACCATGCCGATTTTCCAGGTCTGCATCGCTAGCGTTTGGCCTTTAAGCAGCCAATTCGAGCGGAAATAATACCACCAGAAAGCCAGCATCAGCAGGCAGGTGACCAGCGCCGACAGATAAGTCGAAATCGGGTTGAGCACAATCGCGGCCATGCCGGCCAGCAGCGCAGCCAATGCACTGATGGCACCAATCAGCAGTAATTCGTAAACCAGCGCGGCCAAGCGGCGGCGCAGGGAAACGGCGGGAAACGGGGTCATTATCACTCAATCCTCGGCAAACAGTTATATATAGTCGAAGAACTGAATTTCTGCTACGG
>NZ_BCWL01000362.1 GCF_001592185.1 Bergeriella denitrificans NBRC 102155 | reverse complement strand
GGGCATAGGCAATAACAAAACCGCCGCCGACAATACCTATGCCAAAAAAAACACCGCCCTGAGCGCAGGCGCGGGTCTGACCGGCGGCGGCACATTGGGCAGCAACGTTTCGTTCTCGCTCGGCACCCCGTCCGACCTGACCGAAAACAGCACCAGCGTAGCGGTCAGCAACACCCACAGCCACAAACTGCCCCGCGCCTCCACATCCGTGCGCGGCATTGTCAAAACCAACAACACCCTAACCGGAACCGCTTCGGACGAAGCATTAAGCGCAGCGATGGGTAAAGAACTTAAAGAGCTGATTGACGACGTATCAGGCGACAGCTTCAAACTGCGCGGCGAAATCCCCGCCAACCGTAATCTGAACGACCTGACCGCAACGGCAGCCAATATCGGCGTGTGGCATCAAGCCGCCAACGCCCGCAGCACCGCAGCCAACAACTACCCCGTGCAACTGGCCGGCACCTTGTTCGTCCTGCCCGCCGTCGCAGGCGGCACGCAGGTTTATATCCCCTACAACAATTCGGGTATTTGGACGCGCCCGCAAACCAGCGGCTCAAGCGGTTGGAACGCATGGACGCGGCTCGGCGACGACAAACTGGGCAACAGCGGCAACCAAACCCTAGCGAACGGCGTACTCAATATCCAGCGCAATGCCTGGGAAAAACTGCGCTTTACCAATTCGGACGGCAGCTTCTGGCGGCTCGAAACCGAGCCGGTCGGCAGCAATGCCGACGGCGCGCGCTTCAACCTCGTCTTCAACGGCGCTGGCGGAACAAACGAAATCGGCCGCGTGGCCTTCCCGCGCGTCGCGGGCGGCGAAACGGCGGCTTATCAGA
>NZ_BCWL01000361.1 GCF_001592185.1 Bergeriella denitrificans NBRC 102155 | reverse complement strand
TTTGATAAGCCGCCGTTTCGCCGCCCGCTACGCGTGGGAAGGCCACGCGGCCGATTTCGTTTGCTCCGCCAGCGCCGGTGAAGACGAGGTTGAAGCGCGCGCCGTCGGCATTGCTGCCGACCGGCTCGGTTTCGAGCCGCCAGAAGCTGCCGTCTGAATTGGTAAAACGCAGTTTTTCCCAGGCATTGCGCTGGATATTGAGTACGCCGTTCGCTAGGGTTTGGTTGCCGCTGTTGCCCAGCTTGTCGTCGCCGAGCCGCGCCCATGCGTTCCAACCGCTGCTGCCCGATGTCTGCGTGCGCGTCCAAATGCCCGAATTGTTGTAGGGGATATAAACTTGCGTGCCGCCTGCGACGGCGGGCAGCACGAACAAGGTACCGGCCAGTTGCGCGGGATAATTGTTGGCGGCGGTGCTGCGTGCGTTGGCGGATTGAACCCATACGCCGGTATTGGCTGCCGTTGCGGTCAGGTCGTTCAAATTACGGTTGGCGGGGATTTCGCCGCGCAGTTTGAAGCTGTCGCTAGATACACCGTCGATGAGGTTTTTCAGCAGGCGGCCGGCATTGGCGATCAGGGCTTCGGTTTGGCTTTGGCTGGCGAGCGTGTCGTTCAGCTTGACCACGCCGGCAACCGTGGTGCTGGCCTTGTCGATGGCGTGGGTGTGGGAGGCGGTTTGCACGCTGTTTGTCGTGGCGGCGGTAATCGTGCCGGGCGTGCCCAGCGTGATGGTGCGGTTGGCTTGCAGGCTGCCGCCGCCGGAGAGGCCGTTGCCTGCGGTGAGGACAAGGGCTTTGTCGGCTTTGAGCGCGAGCGCGTTGTCGGCGGCGGTTTTGTTATTGCCTATGCTC
>NZ_BCWL01000360.1 GCF_001592185.1 Bergeriella denitrificans NBRC 102155 | reverse complement strand
TAATTCGTAAGAGATACGACTGCATTGCTTATGCCCTAGTGCGGGGCTGCTACCCTGCATTATGTGTTGCGGTAACTGTAACTAATATGCACACGCAGCTAAGCCGTCTGAAAACCTGATTTTTCAGACGGCTTTTTTTTATGCACTTGCCAACGGAAAAGGCGGGCTTAACCCTGCTTGGCTTGAAGTTTTGCCAATTCGTCGCGTACTTTTTGCACGTTGCTTTCGCTGAGCAGGCGCTCGATGTTTTTCCAGATGCTGTGGTAGCCGAAGTTGCCTTGCTGCATTTCGGCTTTGGCATCGGCAATCGACCGGCCTTGGTAAATGATGCGGTACATGGCAACGACAATGCCGGTGCGGTCCGCGCCGTGGTAGCAGTGTACCAGCACCGCACCTTTGCTTTGCGCCTGCCGGATGGTGTGCAAGACGTGTGCCAGGTCTTTGGGGCTGATGGACCAGGTCAGCAACGGGGTATTAATCAGCTGCACGTCGTCATCGGCGAAGAGCGCGGCATCGTCGTTGCGGCTGAAATAGCGGAGGTTGACGATGGTGCGGATGTCGGCCTGCTTAATCAGCGGTTTGTCGTCTGCAATCAGCTGCTCGCTGCGGTAGAGCAGTTTGTCCACTTGGTAAAAATTGGCTTCGGGGTGGATCACTTGAGCCCAGTGTGCGGGGTGGGGTGTGGTCGGGCTTTGTGCACTGCCGCAGGCGGCCAGCGTGGCGGCGCATACGGCAATCATCAGGCAGCGGGGCAGGCGGGAGAGAGTATGGGTATGGGAAACGTGTGGCATGGTTTTCTCGCGTACCGGGGTTGGGAGGTGTGCGGGGCTATATATAGTCATTTAAAATA
>NZ_BCWL01000359.1 GCF_001592185.1 Bergeriella denitrificans NBRC 102155 | reverse complement strand
GGGGCATTTGCCTTATCCCCGATACGTTTATCAGAAAAGAGCGAATATGACGGTAATCTATATTGCGTCCGAAGCGGCGGACGAGGTGCGTGCGCTGGCGGAAGCTTCCGGCTTGGCGCGGGTGTTGGCGGCGCCTGAGGGCGGTGTGTATCTCTTGGCGGATGCCGACGGCATCAGTTTGTGCAAGGCCGGGGAGAAAGGGCGGGTGCAGGCGGATTTCGGCGGCGGGGCGGCGCAATACCGGCGCACCAAAGGTGGCGGGGAGCTGATTGCGAAAGCGGTCAACCATACCGCCAATCCGACGGTGTGGGACGGCACGGGCGGCTTGGGGCGCGACAGCTTCGTCTTGGCATCGCTGGGCTTACGCGTGCGGGTGTTCGAGCAAAATCCTGCGGTCGCCTGCCTGCTGGCCGACGGCTTGCGTCGGGGGCGGCTGCTGCCCGAAATCGCGGAAGTGGTCGGGCGGATGATGTTGCATACAGGCGACACTTGCACGCTGATGCCGCAGGTTGCTGCGGCATACGGTCGGCCGGATGTGGTGTATCTCGATCCGATGTACCCCGAGCGGCAGAAGTCGGCAGCGGTGAAAAAGGAAATGGCGTATTTTCACGAGCTGGTGGGTGTGGCGCAGGACGAAGCTGCGCTGTTGGCCGCCGCGCGCGCAACGGCCAAAAAGCGGGTAGCCGTCAAACGCCCGCGCCTGGGCGAGTATCTGAACGGGGAGAAACCGGCTTATCAATATACGGGCAAAAGCACGCGCTTTGATGTGTATCTGCCGTTTGAGCCGGTGAAGGATTAAGGGGTAAAAAAAGCCGTCTGAAAAATAGGGTTTTTCAGACGGCAAAATTTTTAGAAATG
>NZ_BCWL01000358.1 GCF_001592185.1 Bergeriella denitrificans NBRC 102155 | reverse complement strand
GCCAACGCCGTAGCAGAAATGAGTTTCTTCGACTATAGCTGTAGGACGGGCATCCCTGCCCGTCGCTCATTCAGAGAATGAGATAAACTTTTATCGAGCCATTTTCTTTGTCTTGCGGCAAAGCGACGGGCAGGGATGCCCGTCCTACGCCTGCTAAAAAATATAGTCATTTATAGTCGTTCCACTTTAGATTTATACAGCGTTGCATCGCCTTGTTAGCGACATGCCTACAAAGCAAACTAAGAAACTGAAGCAGTTGTACGCCATACACAAAGCAAAACCCAAAAAGCAAATAAAAAAACAGGGCGTTAACCGCCCTGTTTTATTCTGACTGAACCTCAGTCCGGCTTGATTACCATTGATACAACGCACCCGCGCCGACACCGACGTCACCGTTGGTATTGGTCGAGAAGTTACCTTTGATAATCCAGTTACCGCCGTCGCTCATAGATGACACGCCGATGGCCATGGCAGATTCACCGCCGTAGTAACCGCCGCCGACACCCAAGCCGGTTGCGCCCGGACGGGTTACTTGCGGGATGGAGCTTTGTGCAATCGCGCCAGCTACACCTGCGTAGGCTTTCTTACCGACATTATTAATGTCGTTTCTCAGATTGCCCAAGCCTTGGTTCAGCTGGTTGACATTCACAGCATCAGTACCGTTGATGCCAGGGGCAACATTGGTAATGCGCGCAGGCTCGCCACCGTTCGGGTTAATCACGATGTGACGTACGCCGTTTTCATCCGGATCGGTCGCACCGATGGTCGGGCCGGTATCGCCGCCTACCTGTACCGTTTCCACGCTGATTTTGTCGCTCAGGGCATAGGTTACTTTGCCGTTTTCTTGAGCAACAGTCAGGTTCTTACCGGCAGCCATGTCAACA
>NZ_BCWL01000357.1 GCF_001592185.1 Bergeriella denitrificans NBRC 102155 | reverse complement strand
CGGCTTCGCTGCCTTGTCCCATTCTTATTTTATTCGACTATAATAGCGCGTTTCAATCTAAAAAGGCCGTCTGAAAACAGGCGGATTCAGATGACATGATTACAGTCAACACCCTGCAGAAAATGAAAGCGGAAGGCGAAAAAATCGCCATGCTCACCGCTTACGAAGCCAGCTTCGCCGCCTTGATGGATCAGGCCGGCGTCGATGTTTTGCTTGTCGGCGACTCCTTGGGCATGACTGTGCAAGGCCGCGCCTCCACCCTGCCGGTCAGCCTGCGCGATATGTGCTACCACACCGAAAACGTGGCACGCGGCGCCGATCGTGCCATGATTGTGGCCGACCTGCCCTTCGGCAGCTACCAGCAAAGCAAAGAGCAGGCCTTTGCCGCCGCCGCCGATCTGATGGCCGCCGGCGCGCACATGGTTAAGCTGGAAGGCGGCGTATGGATGGCGGAAACCACCGAATTTCTGCAGATGCGCGGCATTCCCGTCTGCGCCCACATCGGCCTGACCCCGCAATCCGTGTTCGCATTCGGCGGCTATAAAGTGCAGGGGCGCGGCGAAAGCGCCCAAGCGCTGCTCAACGACGCACAGGCGCACGAGGCCGCCGGCGCCGCCATCATCCTGATGGAATGCGTGCCCGCAGAACTGGGCAAACGCGTGACCGAAACGGTGCGCTGCCCCACCATCGGCATCGGCGCGGGCGCGGATTGCGACGGGCAGGTTTTGGTGATGCACGATATGCTGGGCGTATTCCCGGGCAAAACCGCCAAATTCGTTAAAAACTTTATGCAGGGGCAGAGCAGCATCCAAGCCGCCGTGGCCGCTTATGTGGCGGAAGTTAAAGCCCGAACTTTCCCTGCTGCCGAGCATACTTTTGCCTGATA
>NZ_BCWL01000356.1 GCF_001592185.1 Bergeriella denitrificans NBRC 102155 | reverse complement strand
TATTTTTTTACCGTGAATTTAAATGACCGCCGTCAAGATTATCTTGTCCGCTATATCGAGGCATTTCGAGCCGCATTCCGTGAAATGCAGCAATATTTGCCGTCTGAAACCCTCGCCATCTGTATTTTGCCCGACCATTTCCATTGGGTTGTGGTTTTACCCGAAAACGACCATGATTTTTCCCGTCGCATCCAAAATTTAAAAATCAATTTCACTAAACGCTTACCGCTTTCCTTATACAATCCACAGGCAGGGCAAACCGGTAAAAGGGAAAGCGGCATCTGGCAAAGCAAATTTTGGGAACATGCCATCCGCGATGAGCGGGATTTATACAACCACATTGCCTATACCTATTACAATCCTGTCAAACACGGCTACGCCAAAAGCGTTGCTGATTGGCCGTTTTCCTCGTTTCACCGTGATGTTTCAGACGGCCTTTTTCCAATCGATTGGGGCGGGGCGGTTTCGGAAGAGATTAAAAATCTGTATGTTGAAAGGCCATAACCGAAGGAGGGTAATTGTGATTAAAAGAAATCCCGTTCACGGATGCGGCAATTCACTCGCAGAATGGGGGGAACTTGGAATCCAAGCGTTGCTCTTTGCCTTATGGCAAAGTCATGTGTAGGACGCCCGTCGCTCATTTGAAAATGAGATAAAACCATCGGATGTCACATCATCCTTTGCCTCGCGGCAAAGCAATTTGTAGGACGGGCATCCTTGCCCGTCGCTCATTTGAAAAATGAGATAAAACCATCGGATATCACATTATCCTTTGCCTCGCGGCAAAGCGATTTGTAGGACGGGCATCCTTGCCCGTCGCTCACTCGAAGAGTGAGATAAAACCATTGGATTTCAACATTATCCTTTGCCTTGCGGCAAAGCGACGGG
>NZ_BCWL01000355.1 GCF_001592185.1 Bergeriella denitrificans NBRC 102155 | reverse complement strand
GCCCCATATTCAGCCGCCGACACACATACAAAAAGCCGTCTGAAAATGTCAATTTTCAGACGGCTTTTTGCGGTTTATCAAGGCAAGCGCGGCCGCATTCGGTTACAATGCTTCGGTTTCCGATGAAGATGCGGGCTGCATACTTTCCAATTCGGCCTGATGGGCAGTAAACCACCCGCCGACAACCTGGTTCACCTCTTCTATGCCCTGCTTCTTCAGACTAGAGAAAAGCTGCACGCTGACGGCTTGGCGTTCCATATACGGTTTCAGGGCTTTTTTGACCGCGCCCAGTGTTTTGATTTGGTCGTTTTTAGATAGTTTGTCGGCTTTCGACAGCAAAATATGCACCGGCCGGCCGGTAATGTGGAAAAAGTCCAACATTTGGATATCCAAAGCCTTCAGCGGGTGGCGCGCATCCATAATCAGCACCAAACCCACCAGCTGGCGTCGGGTTTGCAGATAATCGCCCAACAGTTTTACCCAGTGCGCGCGCACGGCCTCGGGCACTTGCGCGTAGCCGTAGCCCGGCAGATCGACCATAAAACTGCCGCCCGAAAGCTCGAAGAAATTAATGTGTTGCGTGCGGCCGGGGGTTTTGGATACATAAGCCAGGCGGACATGATTGGTCAGCGTATTGATGGCGCTGGATTTACCCGCATTACTGCGGCCGACAAAAGCAATTTCCGCGGGCGTATCGGGCAAATCTTTCAAATGATTGACCGTGGTAAAGAATTTTGCATTTTGAAAGAGATTCATAGTAGTAATTTCATGTAAATTTGGTATAGAATACCATGTTTATAGAACTATCGGTTTTAATCGGGTAAAATTTTCCCGTCCCGCCGCAGGTAGGGCGATTTAGTCGGGGAAATTCAATTCTGATACAAGGCGGCAAGCCGC
>NZ_BCWL01000354.1 GCF_001592185.1 Bergeriella denitrificans NBRC 102155 | reverse complement strand
CCGCCGCGCCGCATAAGCGCGGGCAGGGCGGCCGCTTTTCAGACGGCCTGAGCAACACGCCGCCGCCCTGCCGCCATAGTTTACGCACCGCACCGCTTTCAAGCATAATACAGGCCGTCCGAACCTTTTGGAATCCGCTATGAAATCCCGTTTCCTGTGTTTTACCGCCATCTCATCCACCCTGCTGCTGGCCGCCTGTGCTTCTTCAGACGGCCACAGCGGCAGCTGGCAAACCCTCGGCACACTCTCCGACGGCAACATCAAAGCCGCCATCGACAAATCCAGCATCCGCAAAAACGGCATGCTGGTCAGCTTCCGCGACCGCAAAACCATCAGCAAGCCGAGCGAAGAGCGTTTTACCAATACGCCTCCATATAAAACCGCATTGGGCAGCTGGGAAATCCACTGCGCCAATAAAACCTACCGCCTGACCGCCTTAAAGCTCATCAGCGACAGGGGCCAAACCGTGGCCGACGAGCAATATACCGCAACCAATCTGCGCCCCATGAGCATCATGAACGGCACGGTCACCGAAAAGCAATACGAGCTGGTTTGCGGCAAAAAGCTGTAATTATCCACATTTAAAAAAGCCGTCTGAATATTTTTCAGACGGCTTTTTTCGATAGTTCATTCAAGCAAACGGCTTCAACGCCAGTAAAGTCAAGCAGTTTAGCAAACAGGCACTCTAATTTGGAGCAAAGCCACCGGATTTTTTCTCTCCCGCAATCCGTTTATCCCCAAACTTATCCACAGAAAATCACCAATCTATCCGGCATGATGAAACCTTGCTTGCACAACAAAATCCATCCGGGCAGCCGCAGCATACGCCGCCAAGCAGCGAAGCCTAGATAAACGGAATATATAGTCATTTAAAATAAGAATGGTACAGCGTTGCTA
>NZ_BCWL01000353.1 GCF_001592185.1 Bergeriella denitrificans NBRC 102155 | reverse complement strand
TTTTTTCATGTCCGACAAATTCACACAATTCATCAACCGCGTTCTCGAACACGAAGGCGGCTACGTCAACCACCCGCAAGACCCGGGCGGCGAAACCAACCACGGCATCACCAAAAATACCGCCCGTGCCAACGGCTACACCGGCTCTATGCGCGCCATGACCCGCGCACAGGCGGTGGAGATTTACCGCAAGGCCTTCTGGCAGCGTTACCGCGCCGACCAAATGCCCGAGGCGGTGGCGTTCCAATTTTTGGATGCCTGCATCAACCACGGCTACGGCAATGCCGCCCGCATGCTGCAACGCGCCGCAGGCGTGGCCGACGACGGCGTAATCGGCGCGGTATCGCTTGCCGCTGTCAACAGGCTGCCGGTCAATGATTTGCTGCTGCGTTTCAATGCCGAGCGTTTGGTGTTTTTTACCAAAATCAAAACCTTCCCCACCTTCGGCCGCGGCTGGGTGCGACGCGTGGCGGGCAATCTGCTGCACGCCGCCGAAGACAATCAGGATTGAGCCATGAAAAAAACACTGGTTGCTTTGTCGCTGGCCGCATTGGCCGAACGGTGGCCGTCCGAAATCAACATTACCCCCGCATCCACAGGCCGAATCCGCCAACACCCGAGCCTGAAACGCGGCAAATCGGGCGTGGCCGCCGCCCGCCGTGCGGCGCGGAAACAGAAAGGCCGTCTGAAAAAATGAAGAAATTTCTGAAATGGCTCTCGGGCTTAATCAGCAACCCCGCCAGCGGCAATATCTCCCACACCAAGCTGTGGGCAAACGTGGCCGCCGCCGTGATGACCGTCAAATTCGCGCAAACCCCCGAAGCCCCCGAGTGGCTGTGGTGGGCGTATGGCGCAATGGTCGGCGGCTATGCCTTAATCAAACGCGGCATTGCGGCGATTCCGCAGGTAGCGG
>NZ_BCWL01000352.1 GCF_001592185.1 Bergeriella denitrificans NBRC 102155 | reverse complement strand
GCCCTACGGGCCATATACAAAATCATCTCTCTGTCTTTATCAGCAGCTTCGTTGAACAACTTCAGCAACTCCAGATCCTCATCGCTTAAAGCTACTTTTTCTTCTTCAGCTTTGCGGCCATAAGCAGCTTTGGGTTCTTGTAATGTATTTACCTGCAAAGAAGAGAATCTCGCAGCATATCGCGTGCCCAGTTGTTCGTCTGCAATAAACGGCTCTCCAATGCCTGCAATTAACCAGTTCAAATTTACACCCAAATGAGTGCTTATTTTAAATAAACCCTCTGTATCAGGCTTACGCTCCCCACTTACATAATTCTGAGCAGTACGATATACCAATCCTGTCATTTCAGAAAAATCTTTTATTTTCAAGTTTTTAATTTTCAAAATTTCTTTCAGGCGGATATTTACACTCATTTGTTCATTTTCCTGTTGCAATATACTCATTTGTTCGTATAATATACACATATCAGCACAAATTAAACCAAACAGGCACACAAGGGGCTAAACAATGGTTAAGCGCACCTATCTTGTAACAGCTTCTTACCCTGCCTTTCGGTATTTGAAATGCGTAATCATTCTATCACAGAAAGACACTAACTTATGAGAAGACAAGCAATTGATTTTAAGCCACTTCCCTATCCGCAAACGCCTGAGACGGCGGCTGCGTGGTTTCGGAAACACGGTGTATGTAAAGCTCATTGGGCACGTTATTTCGGTTTTGAGCGTACTGTCGTAGAGCACCTACTACGGGGCAAACTCAAAGGAAACTACGGTCAAAGCCATGAGGCAGCGGTAAAGCTCGGGTTAAAAGAGTCTGTATAAAGCAGGAGCCAAATATGAAATTTAAATTAGTTAAAGCACGTTATTTTCGATTTAGGCGTCAGGCATGGGTAATAAGACCACCAGAAAAAAAGATACTTTCCGAGCAGC
>NZ_BCWL01000351.1 GCF_001592185.1 Bergeriella denitrificans NBRC 102155 | reverse complement strand
GATTTTTCAGACGGCTTTTTTACGGACTTGCGGTCGATCAGTCGAAGTTCAATACGGCTGAGGTGTACACGTCTTGTACGTCGTCGAGGTCTTCCAGGGCGTCGATGAGTTTTTGCATTTTGACGGCATCTTCGCCGCTGAGTTCGGCTTCGTTTTGCGCGCGCATGGTGACTTCGCCGTCAACGGCTTTGTAGCCTGCGGCTTCCAGCGCGGCTTTGACGCTGCTCCAGTCGTTGGGGGCGGTGATGATTTCGATGGAGCCGTCGTCGTTGTTGAGCACGTCTTCGGCACCGGCTTCCAGCGCGGCTTCCATGAGGGCGTCTTCGTCAACGCCGGGTTCGAATACGAGATAACCTTGGTGGACGAAGTTGAAGGCGACGCAGCCGTCGGTGCCGAGGTTGCCGCCGTTTTTGCTGAAGGCGTGGCGCACGTCGGCGACGGTACGGGTTTTGTTGTCGGTCAGGCAGTCGACCATGAGGGCGGCGCCGCCGATGCCGTAGCCTTCGTAGCGCAGCTCGATGTATTCGACGCCTTCGAGGTTGCCCGTGCCTTTGTCGATGGCGCGTTGTACATTGTCTTTGGGCATGTTGTTTTCGGCGGCTTTTTCCAATGCCAGGCGCAGGCGGGGGTTGGCGCCGGGGTCGCCGCCGCCGATGCGGGCGGCTACGGTGATTTCTTTAATGAGCTTGGTGAAGATTTTGCCGCGTTTGGCGTCTTGTCGGGCTTTTTTGTGTTGGATATTCGCCCACTTGCTGTGGCCTGCCATGTGTGGATTCCTTTCTTCGCGCGCGGGTGTGGCGCGGGTTTCGATTAAATTTAAGCGGCTTATTTTAGCATAAGCGCAGGCCGTCTGAAATATGCGGGCGGGCTGTGTATGGGGCGGTTTGGGCGTGCGGGTATATTGTGGATTTATAGTCGTAGAACTTAAATCCTGCTACGTCGTTGGCTCGCCC
>NZ_BCWL01000350.1 GCF_001592185.1 Bergeriella denitrificans NBRC 102155 | reverse complement strand
CCACCGAAAAAGCCGAAGCCGCAGGCAACAACCAATTTCAGACGGCCTCACTCAGCAGCAGCGACATTCAAAACCACAGCCGCTACGAAGGCGAAAGTTTCGGTGTCGGCGCAAGCGGTGCAGCATACGGCGGCTGGGACGGTAAAACCGTCGATAAAGACGGCAAAGCCACCCACAGCGCAGCCCGCACCATGGGCTACGGCTCGGACGGCGACAGCCAAAACAGCACCACATACAGCGGCATCGGTACGCGTAATATCCATATTACCGACGACAGCAGCGGCACACAGGCCGATACCGTCTATACCGACACCCGCACCGAAGCTGCCGAAGCACAATCAGGCCGTCTGAAAAACGTGTTTGATAAGGAACGGGTGCAGAACGAGCTGGACTTACAACGGGAAGTGAGCCAGCAATTCAGCAGGAATGTTCAGGAAGTCAATAGAGAAATCAACCGGCACATTGATGATTTGCTCAAACAGAAAGAAGCCGGAAACATCAACGATACAGACTACCAAAAAGAACTCGATAAACTGCAATACCTTAAAACCGGCCTGAATATGGTGGCTGCGGGACTGAGCGCGCCGACCGACAGCGCAGCAGGAATAGCCGCCGCAACCGTCAGCCCTGCCATTGCCTATGAAATCGGACAGCAGTTTAAAAATCTGGCGAAAGAAAATGCAGACGGCAAACTAAGCACCAAGCAAGAAGCCGCCCATATTCTCGCCCATGCGGTATTGGGTGCGGCTGTTGCAGCGGCGGGCGGTAACGATGCGATGATGGCTGCCGTAGCCGCCGGAGGTGCGGAAGCTGCTGCGCCGGTGGTTTCCAAGTGGCTGTATGGAGAAGCCGATGGCAGTCAATTAACTGCGGAGCAGAAAGAAACCGTTGCTGCGATTGCGGGGCTGGCTGGAGCTGCTGTGGGTGCTACGGCGGGTAATGCTGCTGATGCGGCTCAAGGCAGTC
>NZ_BCWL01000349.1 GCF_001592185.1 Bergeriella denitrificans NBRC 102155 | reverse complement strand
GCGCCACTTGGGGAATGGCCGCAATGCCGCGCTTGATTAAGGCGTAGCCGCCGACCATCGCGCCGTATGCCCACCACAGCCACTCGGGGGCTTCGGGGGTTTGGGCGAATTTGACGGTCATCGCTGCGGCAGCCACGTTTGCCCACAGCTTGGTATGCGAGATTTGCCCGGTGGCGGGGTTGACAATCAGGCCGGAGAGCCATTTAAGCAGTTTCATTTACACCCCCAGCATCGATTTCAAAGCCGCTTCGCTCGGAATAAACACCACACCGAGCAACGCAACAATCATCAACGTATCGCTAAAATCCCATTTGCGGCGCACTAAAATCAGAAAATGGTTTTTCAGAAAAAACATCCGGAAAACGAAAGCGATGACATACAGCCAAAGATAGCCGTTACAAATGACGTCAACGGCGTGAATAATATCGATTAACCAAAGTTTCATTTTTTCAAACGGCCTTATGCTTCATTTTTAGAAAAGCCGCCTGCCAAATTCAGTCGCGGCAGCTTGTACCGACTGTCGAGCGGGTGGCGCGGCGCGCCTTTTTCGGACGGCCACACATAGGCCGTAACGCGGCTGCGCGGGAATTTGGCAATGCTGACCTTATTACCCTGATTGCCGCCCAGCACCATCAGGTTGCCTTGGGCGTCCTGACCGACCACAAAGCCCACATGACCGCCGCCCTGGCGTTCTAACACCACGATGCAGCCATAGGCCGGTTGCTTTAAGCGCGTGCCTGCCTCTGCCCATGCCTTGGCACGGTACCAATGCTTGGGCAGTCCGCGGCCCGTGCTGCGGCAGCAATGCGCCACAAACGTACCGCACCAAGGCGTTTCGTCATCGCGCCACCACGCATTTAAAGCGGCTAACCAGTTGATGATGGTCGGGTTGTGTTTTTTACCGGGAATCTCGGCAAGGCCGATATGGCGGCGGGCTTCCGCCACCCACGGCAGCTCGGTTTTGATAGACATGAAAAAAA
>NZ_BCWL01000348.1 GCF_001592185.1 Bergeriella denitrificans NBRC 102155 | reverse complement strand
TATAAAAGATTTATCTCATTCTATGAATGAGCAACGGGCAGGGATGCCCGTCCTACGTCATTGAAATTTCTACAAAACAAAATAGGCCGTCTGAAAATCCGCCCGTGAAGCGGCGTTTTTCAGACGGCCTGTTTGATAGTGAAGCACGCCGCATTAGCGCGGGCGGCAGGCAATCATATAATTGGTGTCGGTGTTGTCGCTGAGGGAATATTGACGGGTCAGCAGGTTGTATTTCATGCCTTTGCTGTCGGTCAAATCCAGCCCGGCTTGGCGGCACATCCGCGCCAGCTCGGCGGGGGTAATGAATTTCTGCCAGTCGTGCGTGCCTTTGGGGACGAAGTTGAGCACATATTCCGCGCCGACAATCAGATGCAGATAGGATTTCGGATTGCGGTTGATGGTGGAGAAAAAGACGAAGCCGTCGGGCTTGGCCAGCTTGGCGCAGGCGCGGACGATGGCGGCGGGGTCGGGCACATGCTCCATCATTTCCATGCAGGTAACGACATCGAAGCTGTGCGGCATTTCTTCCGCCAAATCTTCCACGCGCACGCAGCGGTAGGCGATGTTGTCAACGCCCGTGGCGGCGGCGTGGGCTTCGGCGACGCTCAGGGATTTTTCCGCCATGTCGATGCCGGTGACGTGCGCCGCGCCGCGCCGCGCCATGCTTTCGGCCAAAATGCCGCCGCCGCAGCCTACGTCCAGCACCTGTTTGCCCTGCAGATGCGCGGTGCGGTCGATATAATCCAGGCGCAGCGGGTTGATGTCGTGCAGCGGCTTGAATTCGCCGGTTTTATCCCACCATTTGTCGGCAATCTGGCTGAATTTGGCGATTTCGTCGGCATCGACGTTGTGCGGTTTGGCGGTGCTCATGGCTGGCTCCCGTGGGCAATGAAAACAATAGAAAAAAGATTGTATAGTGAATTCAAATCAAAAATCTACAGCGTTGGCTCGCCCGGCTCAGAGAGGGGGCTTGACTAAGCTGCTGAAGCA
>NZ_BCWL01000347.1 GCF_001592185.1 Bergeriella denitrificans NBRC 102155 | reverse complement strand
GGCGTAAGGGACAAAAAAGGAGCTAAAAATCCCCGCAAGCCTTATGCTATAAGCTTTTTAAGGTAGTCAAAGGTTTTGAACACAAAAAATGCATTTCCTGCGGCTCAAAACAGGTCAAAAAAAGCGGTTGGCAAAACGGACACCAACGCTATAAATGCAACACCTGCGGCAGACGTTTTGACGGCGGCAGGCGTCTCAATCCCGACGCACTGTGGCAAGAATATACCCGAGGCAAACAAACCGCCCTACAGCTGGCACAACACTACGGTTGCAGCCGTAAAACCATCTTACGTTATTTGAAGAAATACACCGCAAAATCCCAATACGCCGCCCCCGCCAAAGCCAACATCATCATGGACACCACCTACTTCGGCAGAACGTTCGGCATCATGGTGTTATACGACGGTATGACCAAACAGGCATTGTTTGTCGGTGAAGTGCAATATGAAACCAATGCACTTTATGCCGCAGCATTAGCTGAGATAAAAGCCAAAGGCATTGAAATACAAAGCATTGTTTGCGACGGACGTAAAGGGTTGATGCAACTGTATCCCGATACGCCAACGCAGCTGTGTCATTTCCACCAAGTTCAAATACTGAACCGTTATCTGACGCGCAACCCGAAAACGAAGGCCGGTAAAGCATTGCGGCAACTGGCATTAAGTCTAAAACACAGTACCAAAAAAGACTTCCATGCTGCTTTTGAGACATGGTACGGGCAGCATAAAGCCTTTCTCAACGAACGCAGCATTAACGAAGAAACCGGCAAATCAGGCTACACCCACAAAAGGCTGAGAAGCGCATATTTCAGCTTGAAAAGGAACCTGCCGTACTTGTTTGTATTTGAAGATTATCCTGATTTGGACATTCCGAATACGACCAATTTGCTTGACGGCAGGTTTGCGGATTTGAAGCAGAAGTTGAGGTGTCATCAGGGCATGAGCATGGAATGTAAGGTGAGGTTTATTAAAGATTATTTCTCATGCAAATGAGG
>NZ_BCWL01000346.1 GCF_001592185.1 Bergeriella denitrificans NBRC 102155 | reverse complement strand
TGGTGCTGTACGAAGGCAGCAATCCCGATACCGTGCTGGCCGCCGCCAAAAGCGCATGGGCGGCCTACGAAGCCGGACGCAGGGAGAAATTGGGCTTGGACATCGTGCCGCTGGATATTCAGATGGCCTTGAAGGTGGACGGCGTGTACAACGTCATTCTGCGTTCGCCCGCCCTGCAGGTCATCGCCCCCGGCCAATGGGCGCGCTGTACTTCGGTACGCATTAACACCGCCGCGCAGCAGCAGGAGGGCTAGACCGTGGCCGAACTCTCCTACGCCGACATCATCGAGCGCGACCAACGCTACAGAATGCTGGCCAATCTGGGGCTGCGCTTGGACTTGGCCGATACGCCCAAACTCATGCCGCGGCTGGTACATCTGGTCGCGCCCGAACATCTGGATCTGCTGGCCGAGAGCCGCAGCATTCTGGGTGCCGATGGCTACTGGCTGGCCGAATCCGACCAAGCCCGCCGCCGCCTGATTAAAGGCGCGTATGAGCTGCACCGATATAAAGGCACGCCGTGGGCCATCCGCGAAATCGTGCGCCGCCTGGGCTTCGGCGAAGTGGAACTCATCGAGGGCATGGGCAACAAACGCCACGACGGCGAAATTACGCGCGACGGCCGCTACGCCCGCGGCCACAGCGACCGCTGGGCGCACTACCGCGTCATCATGGCCGCCCCGATTACCAACGAACAGGCGGCCTTGCTGCGCCACACCCTGCGCGCCTTCGCCCCCGCCCGTTGCGTACTGGCCGCGCTCGACTATCAGGCCTCCGCCGTCCGCCACAACGGCCGCATTACCCGCGACGGCCGCTTCAACAGAGGAACCGCATAAGGAAAACACATGGCAAATCTAGTAGAAACCAACCGCTGGGAAGCGGGCATTTACCAGTTCGAAACCTCCGACCCCGTGATGGGCGGCCCCAACGGCATAGACAACCGCCCCACGCGCGAGCTGGCCAACCGCACCCTGTGGCTCAAAACCGAGCTGGCCAAAGCCGTGCA
>NZ_BCWL01000345.1 GCF_001592185.1 Bergeriella denitrificans NBRC 102155 | reverse complement strand
GCCGCGGGCAGGCGCAGGCCGTCTGAAAAACTTTCATTCTTTTTCATTCAAAGTTTCTGCACGGGCGGCGGAAATCCGCTAAAATTTCCTTTTTATTAGCGATTTGACGAAAGCACATCATGAAGTTGAATACCACCGCCGTTGCGGTCATGACCATGTTGGCGCTGGCTGCCTGCGGCCAGAAAGCCGAAACCAGCGTACCCGCTGCCGATGCCGCGCAAAATACCGGCTCCGCGCCGATTGCTGCCGCCCAAACGCCTGCCGCGCCGCAAGGCCTGGTGGAAGGCCAAAACTACACGGTATTGGCCCAGCCGATTCCGCAGCAGCAGGAAGGCAAAGTGGAAGTATTGGAATTTTTCGGCTATTTCTGCCCGCACTGCGCCCACTTGGAGCCGGTGTTGAGCGAACACGTCAAAACCTTTAAAGACGATACCTACCTGCGTACCGAACACGTGGTATGGCAGCCCGATATGCTGCCGCTGGCGCGCCTGACCGCGGCTTTGGATATGAGCGGCGAAAAAGCGAAAGCCAACAGCGCGGTGTTTGCCGCCATGGTCGATCAAAAAATCAACCTGACCGACGAAAATACGCTGAAACAATGGCTGGCGGAGCAAACCGCGTTTGACGGCAAAAAAGTACTGGCGGCTTACGAATCGCCCGAAAGTGCCGTGCGTGCCGACAAAATGGCCGAGCTGACCAATACCTACCAAATCGGCAGCACGCCGACGGTGGTGGTCGGCGGCAAATATGTCGTGAAATTTGCCGATTGGCACTCGGGTATGCAGACCATCGATATGCTGGTGGACAAAGTACGCGAAGAGCAGAAAGCGAAATAAGCCGCGAAGGTTTGGCAAAAAGCCGTCTGAAAAACAGACGGCTTTTTTGTTTTTTGGGGCGGCGTAGCGGACTTGCGAAGCTAATGACGAAAATCCGGCGATTTTCTGTCTGTGAAAATTCATAAATTGCAATCGCTTTTAGCAGCAGTAGGTCGGGCACTTTTGCCCGACGATTCGTTG
>NZ_BCWL01000344.1 GCF_001592185.1 Bergeriella denitrificans NBRC 102155 | reverse complement strand
GAATGCACGGAATGATACGGTGTTGCTGTACTTGTCGTACTATAGTGAAATTTCTAAAAAGTTGAAATCAGGCCTTTTTACGCAGTAGTACCATATGCCGCTCGGCATCCAGCTGCGGAACGTGCAGCGCGTTGACCGTTTCGACCTCGGCAAAATCGGGCAGGCGGCTGATTTCGGCTTCGGGGTACACGCCTTTCATCGCTGCCCAGCGGCCGCCGTCGGTCAAAAGATGCGCCGTCCAGTTCACAAAATCGGCCAGCTCGGCAAAGGCACGGCTGGTAATCAGCTCCGCCTGATAGTTTTGCAGGGCTTCGACGCGGCCGCTGATGACGCGCACGTTGCTCAAGCCCAGCTCGATGACGGCCTGTTGCAGAAACGAGGTTTTTTTGGTGTTGGCATCCAGCAGGGTCACGGCCACATCGGGGCGGCAGATGGCGGCGGGAATACCGGGCTGGCCGCCGCCGGAGCCGACGTCGAGCATGGTGCGCGCGCTGCCGATATAGGGCAGCAGCGTGAGGCTGTCGAGCAGGTGGTGGCTGACCATCAAACGCTCGTCGCGCAGCGCGGTGAGATTGTAGGTTTTATTCCATTTTTGCAGCAGCCCGACATAATCCAGCAGCTTGGTTTGGCAGGCGGCATCGATGTCCAAGCCCATTTCGGCAATGCCGGCTTGGAGGGTTTGAGCGTGGTTCATAGGATTTCCCGTTGGAGTACGGGCATTATGGTAGCGGAAAATCAGGCCGTCTGAAACCTTATTCAGGGCTTTTTGCCCGGGCGGTATTCAGACGGCCTTTTTCAGACGGCTTGGTGCGGTTTTCGACGCAATCAGCGGTTGTAGCGGCGGAGGCCGAAAGAACGGGCGGGTCGGCTGTCGCTCTGTACGGCCTGCGTGCGCTGGCTGACGGGTTGGTATCTCAGGCCGGGGCGCGTTGGCGCGGTGCGCTGCGTTGCGGCTTCGGAGTTACGGCGAAGGCCGCCGCGCTGCGTTTCCTGCCGCTTGAGCTGCATATTGCGCTGCTGTGACAGGCGTTCGCGCAGTTGGCGGTTTTGCTGTTG
>NZ_BCWL01000343.1 GCF_001592185.1 Bergeriella denitrificans NBRC 102155 | reverse complement strand
CAACGCTAGGATTTCTTACATTGTCGGGATTTTACAACAGCGGATATATTCAGACGGCCCGGAAGCATCTCCGGGCCGTCTGAAAAACAGTATCGAAAGTGTCGCGCAAACCACACACCCGCAAGCGGCGGAATGCGGCCGGGCTTTAGAATACCTGGCTCAAATATTTATTCGGGTTAACCCGTTTGCTGCCGTCCAACACCTCGAAATGCAGGTGCGGGCCGGTGCTGCGGCCGGTGCTGCCCACATAGGCAATCAGCTGGCCGCGCTGGACTTTCTGCCCCGCGCTGACCACATATTTGCTGGCGTGGCCGTATAAGGTGGAGTAGCGGTCGTTGTGCTTGATAATCACGGTTTTACCGTATGCGCCTTTCCAGCCGGCCAGCTCGACCACGCCGCTCTCGGCTGCGTAAATCGGCGTACCGCTCGGCGCGGCGTAATCGATGCCGCTGTGCAGGCGGACTTTTTTCAGCACCGGATGGCGGCGGTAGCCGTAATCGGAGCTTTTACGCGCGCCGGATACGGGCACCATAAAGTTGCCGAGCGATTCGGAATGGTTGGAAGGCATCGCCACCACGGGCTTGGGCAGACGCAGAA
Source organism: Bergeriella denitrificans NBRC 102155 (assembly GCF_001592185.1). Lineage (GTDB taxonomy): Bacteria > Pseudomonadota > Gammaproteobacteria > Burkholderiales > Neisseriaceae > Neisseria > Neisseria denitrificans. The sequence goes on along the minus strand of NZ_BCWL01000343.1, from coordinate 460 downwards.
TCTGCTGCTGCACGAAATCGTCCATCGAAGCCATCTGCTGCGCGGTTTTACCGGCAGCCGGGCGCACGGCGGCAACCGCTGCGGGGCGCGCCGCTCTGGTTTTCACCAGGTTGGCCAGTTCGTCATCGTCCTGCGGCGCGGCAGAGGCGCGCATCAAGCCTTTGTTTTCCAGAAACACGCCCATTTCATCGGCATGGGCAGGCAGCGCCGCACCCAATACGGCGGCGGGCAGGAGCAGGTTTTTCAATCGGGCGGTTAAATTCAAAAGTCACTCCAATGCTTATCCGTTTTTGCAATAGTTATTGCAAATGATTATATTGATAAAGTATATAATTCACGCATTATGAGTGAAAATATCCGCCTTGGCAATTTTCAGTCTGCTCTTTACGCTTCTTTTGGCGCACACTGTACCTTTTTTGCCTATGCCGCCGCAGGTATAGGCGGAGAAATTAGATTCTGA
>NZ_BCWL01000342.1 GCF_001592185.1 Bergeriella denitrificans NBRC 102155 | reverse complement strand
CCAAACTTGTCTCTTTATTCGTTTCTTCGGCTATAAAACACCTATCCGCAAAAAAAGGCCGTCTGAAAAAGACGATACGCTTTTTCAGACGGCCTAGCTGTTTCCACTGCGGCCTGCAACAAGGCCTAGCGGATTAAATACCGCGCAGCAGCTCGTTTACGCTGGTTTTGGCGCGGGTTTGCGCGTCCACTTTTTTCACGATGACGGCGCAGTAGAGACTGTGGCTGCCGTCTTTGGAAGGCATAGAGCCGGACACCACCACCGAGCCGGCCGGTACGCGGCCTTGGTAGATTTCGCCGGTTTCGCGGTCGAGGATTTTGGTGGATTGGCCGATGAACACGCCCATGGAAATCACGCTGCCTTCTTCCACAATCACGCCTTCTACGATTTCGGAGCGCGCGCCGATAAAGCAGTTGTCTTCAATAATAGTCGGGCTGGCCTGCAGCGGCTCCAATACGCCGCCGATGCCCACGCCGCCGCTCAGGTGTACGTTTTTACCGATTTGCGCGCAAGAGCCAACGGTCGCCCAGGTATCGACCATCGCGCCTTCGTCCACATACGCGCCGATGTTCACATAAGAAGGCATCAGCACCACGTTTTTGGCCACGAAGCTGCCGCGGCGCGCCACCGCACCCGGCACGGCGCGGAAACCGGCAGCTTGGAATTCTTCTTCAGACCAGCCGGCGAATTTGGTCGGCACTTTATCGAAATATTTGTTAACACCGTCGTCCAGCACTTCGTTATCCTGAATGCGGAACGAGAGCAATACGGCTTTTTTCGCCCATTCGTTGACTTTCCATTCGCCCACGCCCAAACGCTCGGCCACGCGCAATTCGCCCGAATCCAGCTGACGGAGGGTTTCCAATACGGCTTCTTTGACTTCTGGCGTCACGGTAGAAGGCGAAATTTCGGCGCGGTTTTCAAACGCGGTTTCGATGATGTTTTGCAAAGACATATTCTGCTTCCTTTGTGGGTAAATGGATAATCCCGCGTGTGCCGCTGTTTCGGGCGCACGCGGTTTGGAAAAATCATTGATATAGTCGTTTCAATTTATAGTCGAATAACA
>NZ_BCWL01000341.1 GCF_001592185.1 Bergeriella denitrificans NBRC 102155 | reverse complement strand
CCCCCCCCCCCCCCCACACACACACAGCCGTCCGAGCCGCATAGCGCGGACGCTCAAGAAGCCGCGCCTGCTACCGCAAGCAACAGCCGCCTGAGCCTGATATTGAAAATCGTGGGTGCATTAGCCGTTATCGGCATCGCCGTTGCCGTATTCACAGGCAGCAAATCCGACAGCAAGCCGGCCGAAAGCGCCGCCGCCGCCGAAAGCGACGAATACATCGTATCCGAAGAAGATAAACGGGCCGCCGAAGAGAAGCTGGCCGCGACGCGTCAGGCATTTGAAGAAGCCGACGCCAATCTCGACGAAGTATGGGCAAACATCGATACCGCCGTGTTCAAACGCCTGAAAAAAGAGCAGGAAACCTGGTGGGACGAGCGGGAGGGCTTCTGCGAGCCTGCGTCGCCAGAAGGCGAACCCACAGACCATCAGCGCAATCTGATGGAAGAGGCCAAATTGCTGTGTATGACCGAGTTGACGAAAGGACGCATCTCCGAATTGCAGGAGCAGCAAAACGGTACAGTAAGCGCAGATGAAGAGGAAACATTAAGCGCGGAAGAAGCTGCGAAAGCAAACGACGCGCAAGCCGATACCTCAGACACGGAAGAGACCGGCACGGCCAAAGCAACCAGGGCGGATGCAGAAAAGGCAGGACAAGAAGTACAGGCCGCCCTGCAGGAGTGGGTAATGGTTATGCTGTCTATGCCGGACGGTATGCTGGCGCAAAAGCTGGAAGAAGACGGTCTGAAGAATATGGGTCCGAACGGTATGCAAAGTTTGCAGCAGAGAATAGATGAGGACTACAAGAGCCAGTGCGGCCACTATATAAAGAGAGCCGAAGCGACGCAGGATCCGGGCGATGCTGTTGCGGCCGGCCGCTGCGTCACCAAGATTATCAAAGGCTACACTCAAGAGTTGAAAGACTATATTGACGAAAACCGCTATCTATATCAGTAAATAAATACCATGCCGTCTGAAAATCAGACGGCATTTTTTCAATGCCGCGCCCGCCCGAAATCCACAGCCTGCCTGCCAACGTAGGGCGGGGTTGCGACCCCGCGGCCACACTGAATGACTGATTTTGAACGCGCAGCAAAAAA
>NZ_BCWL01000340.1 GCF_001592185.1 Bergeriella denitrificans NBRC 102155 | reverse complement strand
GCACAAGCCGTCTGAAAATCAGCAATTTTCAGACGGCTTTTTTACAGGAAAACTGCGCTTTTCTTTATCCGCCCAAAGCTGCTTCGTGCTTCTCGGATAAAACCCCACGCTATGTAGCCCGTTAAACAGTCTTTTCCCCTCAAAACAGCCGCCGCCTTTTGCAGCGGTGCGCGATAAGCTACAATACGGCTGTATTTTCCCGAGGCCGTCTGAAATGTATCTTTGGTTCAAACTTATCCACATTTTCTTTATCATTTCCTGGTTTGCCGGCCTGTTTTACCTGCCGCGCATTTATGTCAATCTGGCGCAGGTCAGCCCGCAGGCCGAGCCGGCCGAATATGCGCGCCTGCTCTGTATGGCGCAGCGGCTCTACAAGTTTATGGCGCCGCTGGGCTACGGCGCGCTGATTTTCGGCATCGCCATTCCCTTTGCCGCCGGCTGGTGGGATCAGGGCTGGGTGCACACCAAGCTGCTGCTGGGGCTGCTGCTCCTGGGCTACCAGCATATCTGCCGCGCCCATCTACGCTGCTTCGAGCAGCAGGCCTGCCGCCACAGCCACAAGTTTTACCGCTTTTTCAACGAAATTCCCGTATTGCTGATGGCCGCCGCCCTGTATCTGGTCGTCTTCAAACCTTTTTAGAAAGGCCGTCTGAAACATGAGTATTGAAATCGAACGCCGCTTTTTACTCGCCGACGACAGCTGGCGCGCCGCCGCTTCCGAGCCGCAGACTTTGCGCCAGGGCTATCTGAGCGTGGAAAAAGAGCGCACCATCCGGGTACGCATCAGCGGCAAACGCGCCTGGCTGACCCTGAAAGGCTATATTTCCGATGTGTCCCGCAGCGAGTTTGAATACGGAATCCCGCTGGCGCACGCGGAGCAGATGATGGACACCATGTGCCCGTTTAAAATGGAAAAACACCGCTATTTGGTCGAATATCAGGGCTTCACTTTTGAAATCGACGAGTATTTCGGCGACAACGCACCTTTGGTGGTAGCAGAATTGGAGCTGCCCTCGGAAGATACCGCTTTCCCGCGCCCCGCATGGCTGGGCGAGGAAATCACATCGGAGGGCAAGTTTACCAATGCTTATCTGAGCAAACACCCGTATTCCACCT
>NZ_BCWL01000339.1 GCF_001592185.1 Bergeriella denitrificans NBRC 102155 | reverse complement strand
AAATTAAGTTCTCCGACTATACCGTAGTTTTTTGTTGCTTCAGGTCTATTAGGGTAGATGGCTGTAAACAGCAAACCAAGATTTCATGCTTGCTTAATCAGCTTGAGAGCCTTTATTTATCTTAGTTTTGTGCATACGGGTAGATTTGTGTGGATATACAAAAAAGCAGCCCGAAAGCTGCTGATTTTTTGAGTGTGGTGCGGACGGAGAGACTCGAACTCTCACACCTCTCGGCGCCAGAACCTAAATCTGGTGCGTCTACCAATTTCGCCACGTCCGCATGTGAATGGCGGATTATACAGGGAAAAGAGCTACTCTGCCAAGCGTGGGGCGCGGGTGCGGGCCAACGCCGTAGCAGAAATTACTCTTCGACTATAGGGTCGAATAAAAGAAGAATAAGCCAAGGCTGCGATGCGGTATCCTTCTTCTTTTAAATGCCTATATAATGGCCGTCTGAAAATATAACCGGATAATAAAAGGCTTTCCCCATGACACAAAATGCAAACAATCTCTGCTGGCTGGATATGGAAATGACGGGCTTGTCGCCTGAGACCGACCGCATTATCGAAGTGGCGATGATTATTACCGATCAGGATTTGAACGTGCTGGCGCAGTCGGAAGTGTATGCGGTGCACCAAAGCGAGGAGGTGTTGACGGCGATGGACGAGTGGAACACCGCCACTCACGGGCGTACCGGCCTGACCCAACGCGTGCGCGAGTCAAATTACACCGAAGCCGAAGTGGAGCAGAAGCTGTTGGACTTTATGGCTGAATGGATTCCGGAAAAAGCCACGCCGATGTGCGGCAATACCATTCATCAAGACCGCCGCTTTATGGTGAAATATATGCCGCGCTTGGAGGCTTATTTCCACTACCGCAATCTGGACGTTTCCACGCTGAAAGAGCTGGCCCGCCGCTGGCACCCTGTCGTGGCCAAAGGCGTGGTCAAGCGCGGTTCGCATCAGGCTTTGGACGATATTTTGGAAAGCATTGAGGAAATGCGCTACTACCGCGAACATTTTTTGAAACTGCCTGCATAATTGCAAAATATAGTCGAATAACACAGAATGGGACAAGGCAGCGAAGCCGCAGGCAGTACAAATATAGTCGGAGAACTTAATTT
>NZ_BCWL01000338.1 GCF_001592185.1 Bergeriella denitrificans NBRC 102155 | reverse complement strand
GCCGACAAGCCGCCCGTCGCCAGCAAAGACAAATGGGTGCGCCGTTTTTCCAACGGCACGCTCATCGAACACGACCGCACGAGCGGCAACGTGCTGGTTAAAACTTCGGGTGTGGTCACCATCGACGCGGATACCGTGGTGGAAAAAACGCTGACCGTCAACGGCCTCCTGACCTACACCGCCGGCATGAGCGGCTCGGGCGGCGGCGGTGCTTCGGCCAATATCGACGGCGCGATTCACGCCACCGGCGACATCACTTCCGGCAGAATCAGCCTGCCGGGCCACATCCACCCGGGCGATTCGGGCGGCACGACGGGCAAGCCGAAGTAATCCAATCTTTAAAGCCGTTTAAAAGCCTTTCAGACGGCCTTTTGCCAAAATCCCTGCAACCGATTATTCAGTTGCAGGGATTTTTTATGCGCTTCGACCACCCCGTATCCACCCACTGGCAGCTCGCCCCCGGCGGCAGCGGCCTGACGCAGGGCGCGGACGATATTGACTTATGCATTCAAAACATCCTTTCCACCCGCAAAGGCGCGGACGTGACCCGTCCCGATTTCGGCTCGGCGTATTTCGATTATCTCGACACGCCGCAAGACGTGTTCGTACCCAACGCCGTGCGCGAAGTGGTGCTGGCCGTTCAGACATGGGAGAAACGCGCCGCGGTGGAAAACGTGACTTTTACAGGCAACGCCCCGCATATCGTGATGACCGTGCATTGGCGCGTGGCCGACGATGTGGGCGGCGAGGTGTACCGCACCGGTTTGGATTTGGAGGCAGCGGCATGGATTTGAGCAAACTGAAACGCGAAGACGTGAAAGCGGTGGAAGACGATTTGGCCGCCGTATTGGCCGAAACCATCGCCGATTACGAAGCGCGCAGCGGCAAAACCTTACAGCCCGCCCATATCGAGCGGCTGCTCATCAATACCTACGCCTACCGCGAAACCCTGACCCGCAAGGCACTCAACGAAGCCTACCGCCAGCAGCACCCGCGCTTTGCCACGGGATTGATGTTGGATATTTGCGGCGATGACGTCAACACGCCGCGCCTGAATGCCTCTGCCGCCCGCTGCACCATCCGTTTCAGCGCGGAGCCTGCGGCCTTGGCGCAGATTCAGACGGCCTTTATTCCGGCCGGGAC
>NZ_BCWL01000337.1 GCF_001592185.1 Bergeriella denitrificans NBRC 102155 | reverse complement strand
GCGGTTCGACTCCTTGTATCAGAATTTAATTTCTCCAACTATATAGGGGCGCGGCGGGCTTTGCGGCAGCCGCAGATGCGGCAAGGCCGTCTGAAATTCAGACGGCCTTGCCGGTTTTCCACATAATGTGTTTTTGTTATGGGGGTACTGCTTTGAAATCTGTATGCCTCAACCCTTATTGGTTGGGGTCTGCCGGAGTGGCAGATGTATTGTTGGCGGCTTCGCGGCAGGAAGCAGGCAGGAATTTGGTATCTACGCCGTCAGTTGCACCCGGGCGGCAAGTCCATCTGAATGTGCCGTCGATATTGTTGGCGGTGTCACCGGTCGTACCGGATTGGGTGGCCGGTGCTTGCGCTACCAGCTCGATGGTGCGTCCACGGATTTCACTGTTGATACCGTCAGTTCTCATCGTGGCGGTAATCACGCCGCCGGTTCCCACTTCTACTTTGTCGGTGTATTGGCCGCGGATATTGGCCGCAATGCCGGCTTGGGCGTTATTCGTAGGCCATTCGCCTTTATCCGAATAGTATTCGACCACCGATGTTTTTTGAGCTTCAAGTAGGGAGAGCGCCTCCGATACTTGCGCCCGGCCGGTGTAGTCTTGATAGGCGGGCAGGGCGATGACGGTCAATACGCCGACAATGGCGATGGCAATCATCAGCTCGATGATGGTAAAACCTTTTTGTATGGCTTTCATAGCATACTCCTCCGGAGTTTGTTTTGTATTAAATAAAAATCCGTAATGTGCTTGGCACTTTAAAATTGTGAGTAAAACTCTTATGGAAGGAATATACAGCTTCCGAACGGCTTATCCGTTGTCGCCGTATCGGATATTATTCTAGCAAGAAAGAGTTGTGCCAAAATAGAAAATCGGCCGAAATTTTTTTAAAATAATCCACACATTATTGTTTTATATATTAAAATATTTGCTTGCTTGCTTGCTTGCTTGCTTGCTTGCTTGCTTGCTTGCTTGCTTGCTTGCTTGCTTGTGGGCAGATAGTGCCGAAAATTGTTAGTTTGTGTGCGTTTTGGGTAGGGGAATGGGTTATAGTCGGAGAGTAAATTCTGATACAGGAGACAGTACAAATCGTACAGGTCGGCGGACTTGCTGCTTTAGCAGCTTAGTCAAGCCCTTTCTTTGAGTCGGAGGAGCC
>NZ_BCWL01000336.1 GCF_001592185.1 Bergeriella denitrificans NBRC 102155 | reverse complement strand
GTGGGTCAATTTTTATGGTCTGGATGGTTATACGGTATAAAAAAGCCGTCTGAAAATGGGATTTTTCAGACGGCTTTTTTATGATTGTTTTGCTACTACGGAATATGCTATCCGTTTTGGTGTTTGACTGGCTGAGAGAAATACGAAAAAAGACCGGATTTGCATCGGCAGCTCCGGTCTTGCTGTTTTGTAAGCTTCAGGCGATTTGGTAATCTAAGACGAAGCGTGCGCCTGCGTCTTGCGCCAGCGTGGCGGACAGCGCGGGCAGGGTGTCTGCCAGCTGGGCGGCCAGCAGATAGGGCGGGTTGATGACGAACATGCCGCTGCCGTGCATACCGAAGCCGTCTGCGCGGGGCGTGTGGACGTGCAGCTCGGTGTGCAGGTAGTTTTGCGGGGCGAGTTTTTTGAGCTGCTCGGGCAGGTTTTGGCTTTCTTCACGGCTCAGGCAGGGATACCACACGAGATAACAGCCGGATTCGAAGCGTTTGCGGGCTTCTTTCAGGGTGTGCACCACGCGCTGGTAATCCTGTTTTTCTTCGTAGGGTGGATCGATGAGAACAACGGCGCGGCGCGGCGGCGGGGGCATCAGGGAAATCAGCCCCTGATAGCCGTCGGCTTGGCTGATTTGGCCGCGCCGCCCCAGGCGGGCTTCGCGCATATTGTTCTGCAGATGTTGGAAGTCGGCAGGGTGTAGCTCGAACAGGCGCAGTTTGTCGCTGCTGCGGGTTTCTGCCTGCGCCAGCCAGGGTGAGCCGCAGTAAAGATGTTCGGCGGGCAGGATGGTTTTCAGACGGCTCAGGAAATCCTGCAGGGCGGCCGGCAGCCGGTCGGCTTGTTGCAGGCGAGCGATGCCGTGGCGGTATTCGCCGACTTTTTGCGCTTCTGCACCGCCCAAGTCGTATAAGCCCGCGCCGCTGTGGGTGTCGATATACCAGTAGGGTTTGTCTTTGCGGTTGAAGTATTCGAGCGTGAGGTAGAGCACGAAGTGTTTGAGCATATCGGCATGGTTGCCGGCATGATAGGCGTGGCGGTAGCTGAGCATGGGGAAAGGCCGTCTGAAAAATGGCGATTATATAGTGAATTAAAATAAAAAAGCTACGGCGTCGGCTGCGCTCTGTATCTTTCTTATTTGAACTATAGTCGAAGAACTGAATTTCTGCTACGACGTTGGC
>NZ_BCWL01000335.1 GCF_001592185.1 Bergeriella denitrificans NBRC 102155 | reverse complement strand
CGATACATTTTCTGTTTTCCCGATATGCCGACGCACCCACGCACCAACCGCCCATGACCAAACTTATCCGCCCGCAAAAAATCAGCGACCAAATCCTGGCCTTATTAGAAGAGCGCATCGCCTCGGGCGAATACCCCGAAGGCAGCCGCATCCCGCCCGAGCGCACGCTGGCCGGCGAGTTCGGCGTTTCCCGCCCGAGCGTGCGTGCAGCGCTGGCCGTATTGGTTTCGCGCAAAATTCTGGAAGCGCGTCAGGGCGACGGCTATTACGTTTCCTCCCGGTCGCAGCAGGATTTTCTGCAAAGCTGGCAGGAGCTTTTGGGCAAGCATTCGCATTGGGAACGCGATGTGTATGATTTCAGCCGCCACATGGAAGGCATTATGGCCGCGCTGGCTGCCGAGCGGCGTACCGAAGCCGATTTGAGCCGCATCCGCTTCTGGCTGGACAATTTTGAAGCCGCCTGCGCGCAAAATAATCTCGAGCATCAAACCGAAGCCGATGCCAGCTTTCATCAGGCCATCGCCGATGCCACCCACAATATTCTGTTCGGCCATCTTTCCGGCAGCCTGCTGCGTATGCTTTACCGCGAAACCCGCAGCAACATCATCAAAACCAACCGCGCCGACAACCCGCGCCCGACCTTAATCCGCCACCACCGCGCCCTGTTTGAAGCCATACGCGACGGCAACGGCCCGCTGGCCGCCGAAACCGCGCAAAACCATTTGGACTTCGTCTCCGACCATATCCGCGCCGACCGCGCCTACCAAAGCCGCAGCGAACACGCCGGCCAGCTCGCGCAAAATGATTTGGACAAAGTCAAAAACTGGTAAACTCCCCCCTACCCGCTTTTTTCAAGGAAACACCATGAAACACATTCTGATGCTGATTGCCGCTTCCACCCTGCTCGCCGCCTGCGCCAACACCGGCGACCGCCCCGCACCCCGCAAGCTCACGGCGGCGGAAGCCATCTCCGCCTGCGCCGAAAGCAGCGGCACGCAGGACCGCGCCCTGTTCGACGCCTGTATGCACGACAAAGGCTACCAGCGCAAAAACGCTGCGGCCGATGCCATCACGCAATAATCCGCACGCAAAAAGCCGTCTGAAAATCCGCTGCCGCGATACGGCAATCGAGATTTTCAGACGGCTTTTTTCTGCCTGCGGCGTGGCGACAGGCGG
>NZ_BCWL01000334.1 GCF_001592185.1 Bergeriella denitrificans NBRC 102155 | reverse complement strand
TTAAGCAATTACGTTGGCAACAACGCCGGCACCTACGGTACGGCCGCCTTCGCGAATCGCAAAACGCAGACCGTTTTCCATCGCGATCGGAGCAATCAGCTCAACGGTGATTTTCACGTTCTCACCCGGCATTACCATTTCTACGCCTTCAGACAGGGTTACCGCGCCGGTAACGTCAGTCGTACGGAAGTAGAATTGCGGACGGTAGTTGGCGAAGAACGGAGTGTGACGACCACCCTCTTCTTTGCTCAGTACGTATACTTCTGCTTCGAATTTGGTGTGCGGAGTGATAGAACCCGGTTTAGCCAATACTTGGCCGCGCTCTACGTCTTCGCGTTTGGTACCGCGCAACAGTACGCCTACGTTGTCACCTGCTTGGCCTTCGTCCAGCAGTTTGCGGAACATTTCTACGCCGGTACAAGTGGTTTTTTGGGTTTCTTTCAGACCGACGATTTCGATCTCGTCGCCTACGTGGATGATACCGCGCTCTACGCGACCGGTTACTACGGTACCGCGGCCGGAGATTGAGAATACGTCTTCAATCGGCAGCAGGAACGGTTTGTCAACGGCACGCTCGGGAGTCGGGATGTAGCTGTCCAGGGCATCGGCCAGTTCGAAGATTTTGGCTTCGAATGCTGCGTCGCCTTCCAGGGCTTTCAGTGCAGAACCTTGTACGATCGGGCAGTCGTCGCCAGGGAAGTCGTAGCTGCTCAGCAGGTCGCGGATTTCCATCTCAACCAGTTCCAACAGCTCGGCATCGTCAACCATGTCGCATTTGTTCATGAACACGAGAATGTAAGGTACGCCTACTTGGCGGGCCAGCAGGATGTGCTCACGGGTTTGCGGCATAGGACCGTCGGCAGCAGATACTACCAGGATGGCGCCGTCCATTTGTGCGGCACCGGTAATCATGTTTTTAACGTAGTCGGCGTGACCCGGGCAGTCTACGTGTGCGTAGTGGCGGGTTTCGGTTTCGTATTCTACGTGAGAGGTATTAATGGTAATACCACGGGCTTTTTCTTCAGGGGCGTTGTCGATTTGGTCGTAAGCTTTAGCAGCGCCGCCGAATTTTTTAGCCAGAATGGTAGTCAAAGCAGCAGTCAGAGTGGTTTTACCATGGTCAACGTGACCGATGGTGCCAACGTTTACGTGCGGTTTGCTACGTTCGAATTTTTCCTTAGCCATGG
>NZ_BCWL01000333.1 GCF_001592185.1 Bergeriella denitrificans NBRC 102155 | reverse complement strand
ATACCGCCGCCTGCAGGCCGCCCTGTTCTCATATTGAAGGATTGCCCGCAGCCGGAGCAGCCCGCACAAGCCGTCTGAAAAACCGCATACCGCCGTTTTTTCAGACGGCTTTTTCCCGCCCGCCCGCCGCGCTGTTGCATTTCGCAAATAATCTTGCGCCACAGCCTTGAATATGATTGACAAAAAACCCGCAGCCCTTTAAAATCTGCAACTTTCTATATCTATCTGGATTTCCACTATGAAAACCTTTTCAGCGAAACCGCACGAGGTGAAGCGCGAATGGTTCGTCATCGACGCCCAAGACAAAGTTCTGGGTCGCGTGGCTGCCGAAGTCGCACACCGTCTGCGTGGCAAACACAAACCCGAATACACCCCTCACGTTGACACCGGCGACTACATCATCGTTATCAACGCTGACAAACTGCGTGTAACCGGCGCCAAATTCGAAGGCAAAAAATACTTCCGTCACTCAGGCTTCCCGGGTGGTATCTACGAGCGTACTTTCCGCGAAATGCAAGAGCAATTCCCGGGCCGCGCTCTGGAACAAGCCGTAAAAGGCATGCTGCCTAAAGGTCCTCTGGGCTACGCCATGATCAAAAAACTGAAAGTGTACGCAGGCGCCGAGCACGGCCACGCTGCACAACAGCCCAAAGTATTAGAATTGCGATAAGGACACGACATGAACGGTAAATACTACTACGGCACAGGCCGCCGCAAAAGTTCAGTGGCTCGTGTATTCCTGACCAAAGGCACCGGCCAAATCATCGTAAACGGCCGTCCGGTTGACGAATTTTTCGCCCGCGAAACCAGCCGCATGGTTGTACGTCAGCCTCTGGTTCTGACTGAAAACGCCGAATCTTTCGACATCAAAGTAAACGTAGTCGGCGGCGGCGAAACCGGCCAATCCGGTGCCATCCGCCACGGCATTACCCGCGCTTTGATTGACTTTGACGCTGCTCTGAAACCCGCTCTGTCACAAGCCGGCTTCGTTACCCGCGACGCCCGCGAAGTGGAACGTAAAAAACCGGGTCTGCGCAAAGCACGCCGCGCCAAACAGTTCTCCAAACGCTAATCCCGTTTTCGGAAATTCAAAAACCCGCCTGCTTATCAGGCGGGTTTTTATTTTTATACCGTCTATTATAGTCAGAGAAATTAATTTCTCCGATTATATTGAGATATTTTTATTGTTTTCAAC
>NZ_BCWL01000332.1 GCF_001592185.1 Bergeriella denitrificans NBRC 102155 | reverse complement strand
GCCAACGCCGTAGCAGGATTTAAGTTCAACGACTATACCCGCGCTTATTTTCAGACGGCCTTTCTGTGATTAACCCACTTAAGAGCCGCGCTTTTCCTTATCCAGCTTGCGGCTGTAAATCACCGAAGTCAGCACCGACGCGCCCAGTGCGCCGAATACTACCGACAGCGACACCGCAATCGGAATATGCACCCAGTGCATAATCAGCATTTTCACACCGATAAAGCTCAATACGAACGACAGGCCGTATTTCAGGAAGACAAAACGGTCGGCCACGTCCGCCAGCAGGAAATACATGGCGCGCAAGCCCAAAATGGCGAAGATGTTGGAAGTCATCACGATAAACGGATCGGTTGTCACCGCAAACACGGCAGGAATACTGTCCACCGCGAAAATCACGTCGCTCAGCTCCACCATCACCAGAACCAGCAGCAGCGGCGTGGCCACACGCTTGCCGTTTTCCACGGTGAAGAATTTTTCACCGTCCAGCTCTTTGCTGACATGGATGTGTTTTTTCAGCCAACCCAGCAATTTATTATTGTTCAAATCCTCATCGCCGTCATCGCCGCCGGATTTAATCATGTGGATACCGGTGTACAGCAGGAACGCGCCGAAAATGTACAAAATCCACTCAAACTGCTGCACCAGCGCCGCACCGATGAAAATCATCACCGCCCGCAACGCAATCGCACCCAACACACCGTAAAGCAGCACACGGTGCTGGTATTGCGGCGGCACTTTAAAGTAGCTGAAAATCATCAGGAACACGAAAATATTGTCCACCGCCAATGATTTTTCCAACACATAGCCGGTGAAAAATTCCAACACTTTCTCTTTAGCGACAACGGCACCGTAAGCCGGATTGCCCGCCAGCTCGAAATACAGCCATGCGGCGAAACCGCAGGATACGGCAATCCACACGCACGTCCACGCCAAGGCCTCTTTCACGCTGACCTTGTGCGCACCGGTTTTCTTAAGCGACAGCATATCGATTGCTATCATAATCAGCACTGCGACAAAAAACACGCCGTAAAACAGCGGCGTGCCGACGGAAGGATGTTCGGCCATCAAATATTTCCTCTTAAATTACAAATCGTTTTCAGACGGCATTGTATAGTGAATTCAAATAAAAAATCTACAGCGTTGGCTGCGCCTTGCCGTACTATAGTCGGAGAAATTAAATTCTGATACAAGGCGGCAA
>NZ_BCWL01000331.1 GCF_001592185.1 Bergeriella denitrificans NBRC 102155 | reverse complement strand
AAGGTTCAGCAACGCTGTATCAAACTAAAGTGAAACGACTATAACTTAAATATTCCGGTTTGTTTTAAGAGAATGATTATCCCGAATACATGTATATAATATTTTAAAAAATAAATTGAGAGAATGGGTTATACCCCTAATTAATACGTTTTGCTTTTTCAGTATGACACGATGATACCGCCCTCAAAACCTCCTGAAAGAAAAAAACGAAGCACTACAAAATATTTTTTTCAGAGCGTTTTATTTTAGGCCGGCATTTTTATTTGACGGAATGCGTCGGTATGGCGGCCGCTATTGGTATAAGACGCTGCGGCCTGCGTTTGGGGTTTGCCGCGGCGGCCGATAGAATGCAGGTTTCGCATAAAGGAGGATAATCAGATGAAGAAATATATGGCAGCATCATTGATGGTTTTGGCAGTGGCGCAGGCTTATGCGGCGCCGGCGCCGGACACTTTGGCTAAGGTGTTGGCAAGCAAAGAGCTGCGGGTGTGTTCGCCGGGCGATTACAAGCCTTTCAGCTTCGACAATCAGGGGCGTTTTGAGGGCATCGATAATGATTTGGTGACGCGTTTAGCCAAGAGTATGGACGCGAAAGTGGTGATTGTGAAGAGCAGCTGGCCGACGCTGATTGCGGATTTTAAGTCCAAATGCGATTTGGGCGTGGGCGGTATTTCGATTACGCTGCCGCGCCAGCAGCAGGCTTTGATGAGCGAGCCTTATTTTACCAACGGTAAAACGCCGCTGGTGCGCTGCGAGGATGTGTCGAAATATCAAACGGTTGAACAGATTAATCGCCCTGATGTCCGCATTATTGCCAATCCGGGCGGCAGCAACGAGAATTTCGCGCGTACGGCTTTGTTGAAGGCGAAGCTGACCATGCACCCGGAAAACATCACCATTTTTGATGAGTTGGTGGCCAAACGCGCGGATGTGTTTGTGACCGAAGCGGCGGAGGCGATGGTGAAAACCCACGAGTACAAAGGCGTGCTGTGCGGCGTGAACCCGGATAAGCCGCTGCGCCCGTCGCAAAACGCCTGGCTGATTAAGGACAACGATTTCCGCTTCAAGGCTTATGTGGATCAGTTTTTGCGTTTGGAAAAACTGTCCGGCCGTTTGGAGGAAACCATTCGCCGCTGGCTGCCGAATTGATGCGGGGGCGGTGACAAAATGGGCGCTGCATCATTTTGTGTTCCATAACTATAGTCGAA
>NZ_BCWL01000330.1 GCF_001592185.1 Bergeriella denitrificans NBRC 102155 | reverse complement strand
ATATTTTCAGACGGCATGGCAGCAGGGAAGTATGCTAATATCGGCACATCAGTTTAGGAGAAGCCTATATGATTATTGTGATGCAGAAGCAGGCAGGCGAGGCGGCGGTGGCCCGGGTGGTGGACTTTATCCGCAGCAGGGGTCTGCAGGAGCATATTTCGCGCGGGGAAGAGCGGACTATTATCGGCGCGGTGGGCGACGAGCGCGTGTTCAGCCCGAACGATTTGGAAAACCTGCCCGAAGTAGAGCGGGTGGTGCGCGTGTTGAACGATTGGAAAATCATCAGCCGCGAGAGCCGCGCGGAAGACAGCGTGATCCAGGTACGCGGCGTGGCTTTCGGCGGCAGCGGGATGCTGGATATTGCGGCGGACGAAGCGCGCGCGGCATCGGCGGATGCGGTGTTTCTCGATCCGTTTTATTTGTCGGTGCGCCCGTATGCCGAGGTGGATACCAGCAGCGAAAAAGGGCAGATTCTGCAGATGCGGGCGCAGGTGGCGCGGCTGCATGAGGCGGGCAAGCCGGTGTTGGTACGCATCCGCGATGTGCGCCAAATCGAGGCGGCTTTGGATGCGGAAGCGGATATTCTGTATTTGGGCGGCGAGCTGATGAGCAACCGCGCCCTGCAGGACGAAGTCGGCCGTCTGAATACGCCGGTGGTGTTGTGCAAAGACAAGCACCACCGCGCGGACGATTGGCTGGTGGCGGCGGAACACATCGCGCTGCGCGGCAACCGGCACATTATTTTGGGCGAGGCGGGTACGCTCAGCTTCGAGCCGGAGCATACCTACCGCCTGGACGTGGACGCCATTGTGCGCGTGCGCCGCGTGACCCATCTGCCGGTGATTGCCAACATTACCCGCCTGTGGCACAACGATATGCCGCAGGAAGTGCTGTACCGCCTGGCGCAGGCCTCGGGCGTGAACGGCGTGGTCAGCAGCCTGCCTTAGGCGGATATTGGGTTTGTTTTTTTGAAAAGCCGTCTGAAAATTCATTTTTCAGACGGCTTTTTGATGGAAACTCAAGATAGCAAATGCTGATATATAATCGGAGAAATGAAATTCTGATACAAGGCGAGCCAACGCCGTAGCAAAAATGACTCTTCGACTATAGCAGTAGGTCGGGTACTTTTGCCCGACGATTCGTTGATATACCTGAATATATCAGCATCCCAAATATCTGTCGGGCAAAAGTGCCCG
>NZ_BCWL01000329.1 GCF_001592185.1 Bergeriella denitrificans NBRC 102155 | reverse complement strand
CTCCGACTATAATGGGTTTAGTGTAGGTGCTCGATTCTATAATATTTGTTAAATTTAAGATAGTTTTTTCTGTAATTGGATAATTTCTCATTACATTGCGGGCAAACTTCACATTTGATAAATAATGTTATAACATAACAATTGTATTAAATGAGAAGGATACCGTGATGCAAAAAACCGTTTTCTTGCTGGCCTCCGTTTTGAGCTTATCAACTGCTGCCCATGCCCACCGCGTGTGGGTGGATGCCGAGCATACGCACGGCGGGGAAATGCTTAAAGCCGAATTGGGTTACGGCGAATTTCCCGAGCCGATGCCGATTGCGCGAGACCGCCTGTCTTTATTCAAGCCCATGCAGCTGGTTACGGCCAAGGGCAGGGAAAACCTTGTGCCGCAGCGCGGCGGCGCAAATTACCAATTTCAAACCAAAGGCGTGGTTTCAGACGGCAGCTATATCATTACCGCCGAATATATGCCGACATTTTGGTCGAAAAATACCGCAGGCTGGCATCGGGCCAGTTTGACCGAAGTGCCGGATGCCACATACTGCGAACAATCCGCCATGTACGGCAAACACATTGCCAATGTCGGCCATGAAAGCGCGGGCACGGAAACAATTACCCGCCCCGTCGGCCACCGCCTGGAAATCGTACCGCTGGATAATCCGGCCAATATCCGTGTCAACGGGCGTTTCAAAGTGCGGGTATTGCTCGATGGCGAACCGCTGGCGGGGGCGACCCTGACCGCCACGTTTGACGGCTTCGACGACAGCGACCGCCGCGCCAGCCACAAAACCGAAGCACAGGCCTTTTCCGATACCACCGACCATCGCGGCGAAGTGGACATCATTCCGCTGCGGCAAGGTTTTTGGAAAGCCGCCGTTGAGTACAAAGCCGATTATCCCGACCCCGAAATATGCCGCACACAGGCGGTTTACAGCACGCTGACATTCCAAATCGGGCAGGGCGGGCATTAAAAATCGCGGGCGGAAGAGACACACGTTGCCGGCTTGCCGTATCCCATGTTTTATCCGACCATTAATCACCGCAGGCCGTCTGAGTTTTCAGACGGCCTGTTTGCCATTGGCGGGCGGCGCAGCGGAAATTCATGTTGCGTAAAGCCCGTCTCATAATATAATAAAACCGCTTGATAACGATAAACGCCGCAGCAAACGGCGGTATAGTCGAAGAGTAATTTCTCCGACTATATATCGTCGTCGAACTTAAATCCTGCTACGGCGTTGGC
>NZ_BCWL01000328.1 GCF_001592185.1 Bergeriella denitrificans NBRC 102155 | reverse complement strand
ACTAGGAGCACAGAATGAAAGTAGGTTTCGTCGGCTGGCGCGGTATGGTCGGCTCCGTATTGATGCAGCGTATGCAGGAAGAAAACGATTTCGCCCACATTCCGGAAGCGTATTTCTTCACCACTTCCAATGTCGGCGGCGCAGCGCCCGATTTCGGCCAGGCCGCCAAATCGCTGCTGGATGCCAATGATGTGGCCGAGCTGGCCAAGATGGACATTATCGTCACCTGCCAGGGCGGCGATTACACCAAATCCGTTTTCGGTCCGCTGCGCGAGCGCGGCTGGCAGGGTTATTGGATTGACGCGGCCTCTTCCCTGCGTATGGCCGATGATGCGATTATCGTACTCGACCCCGTCAACCGCAATGTGATTGACGCCGGCCTGCAAAGCGGCGTGAAAAACTACATCGGCGGCAACTGCACCGTATCGCTGATGCTGATGGCTTTGGGCGGCCTGTTCCAAAACGATTTGGTGGAATGGGCAACCAGCATGACTTACCAAGCCGCTTCGGGCGCGGGTGCGAAAAACATGCGCGAGCTGATTAACGGCATGGGTGCCATTCACGCGCAAGTGGCCGATGAGCTGGCCGACCCCGCCAGCGCCATTCTCGACATCGACCGCAAAGTGTCCGACTTCCTGCGCAGCGACAGCTACCCGAAAGCCAATTTCGGCGTACCGCTGGCGGGCAGCCTGATTCCGTGGATTGACGTGGATTTGGGCAACGGCCAGTCCAAAGAAGAATGGAAAGGCGGCGTGGAAACCAACAAAATCCTCGGCCGCAGCGGCAACCCTACCGTGATTGACGGCCTGTGCGTGCGCGTCGGCGCGATGCGCTGCCACAGCCAGGCGATTACGCTGAAGCTGAAAAAAGATTTGCCGGTAGAAGAAATCGAAGCGATTTTAGCCGGTGCCAACGATTGGGTGAAAGTTGTACCCAACCAAAAAGAAGCCAGCATGGCCGACCTGACCCCCGCCGCCGTAACCGGCACGCTGACCGTACCCGTCGGCCGCATCCGCAAGCTGGGCATGGGCGGCGAATACATCAGCGCGTTCACCGTCGGCGACCAACTGCTGTGGGGCGCAGCCGAGCCGCTGCGCCGCGTATTGCGTATTATCTTGGGCAGCCTGTAATCCTGTCCTGCCCTGCCTGCACGGGCAAATGAAAAAGCAACGGCGACTGCCGTTGCTTTTTTTATGGGCGGGCTGATTGTTCGCTTATTCGGCAAACGCATACCGTCCGGCCGTCTGAAAAAAGGCCGTCTGAAAATGCCGCGCGTTCTATA
>NZ_BCWL01000327.1 GCF_001592185.1 Bergeriella denitrificans NBRC 102155 | reverse complement strand
AAATTACGGCAGGCACTATTCAGTATGATTCAAAAGAAAGGGAAACTTTGCGATAAATAGGCGCGGTCAGGCTACGAGTGTGAAGGTGTCTTGATTTGTAGTCGATTGTAATGAATATTTATTTCAAATTTTGGACAAAATATCTAAATTTCGGCTCTTTTTCCACACAAACATATAAGAAAACCGGGCGGCTCAGGTATAATTAGAATTATTTTTTGGGGAAATGAGCGATGTTGGTTTGTAATCCTTACGAAGTTGTGATTCACGGTACCACGACCAAAGGCAAAGTATTCCGACCCAGCGACTGGGCGGAGCGTTTGTGCGGTATTTTGTCGTCTTTCGATAAAGACAACAGGCTGTCGTATTCGCAATGGGTGCGCCCGATTTTGGTGGATAAGGTGCGCTGTGTGGCTGTGGATAAAAAGCTGGAAGAAACCAATCCTGCCATGTTCCGCTTTTTGATGGATTTTGCGGCAGATAATGATTTGCGGATTATCGACTGCAAAACCTTATTGGAGGAGCGTGCGGAGGCCGGAGAGAGCGAGCCGTCTCAGGAGCGTGTGCTGCTGGCGCAGGCGATTGAGGAAAAACATGCGGCGGAGCAGCAGAAGAAAGCGGAGAGTGCTGCCGCTGCGGTCGGTATGTTGCGGGAAATTTCTGAGGAAGAAACGGTTACGGCTTTTGCGGCTTTGAGCGTGTTGCGTTCGTCGCTGACCGACATCCACCGCTTTGTCGAGCAAATCAATAGCCACCAGCGTCCTGCCGGATACCGCCTGCTCGGTATTTTTGAAGAGGGTAAACAGAATGCGGTAGCCGTGTGTGGCTTCCATGTGGCCTACAATTTGGCGAGCGGACACCATATCCATATCGACGATATCGTGACGATGCCGCAAAACCGCCGCAAAGGTTATGCTTCGCGCCTGCTGGAAGAAGTGCGCCGTATCGGTGCGGAAGCGGGGATTGAGAAAATCCATCTGAATGTACATGTCAGCCAAGACCGCGCGGATGCCCACCGCCTGTATTTCAAAAACGGATTTGAAATCATGGCCTACCATTTCCGCCGCAGTACCAAGTAAATCCGAAGCCGTCTGAAAATGTCGATTTTCAGACGGCTTGTTCAACAGGAGTCAGCGATGAAGTTAAGCAAAGTGATATTATTGTCGGCAATGGCCGTTATGTTGGCCGCGTGCGCCGGCGGTTTGTCTTCCGGCGGAACGAACGAGTTTTACGGTGAAATCAAAACCGGTATCGAAAGCAGCCATACGCGCATCGGCAGATAAATATATAGTCGGAGACA
>NZ_BCWL01000326.1 GCF_001592185.1 Bergeriella denitrificans NBRC 102155 | reverse complement strand
ATTTTGTATCGTAGAAAAGCCGTCTGAAATTTTCAGACGGCTTTTTGATACGCTTTCCTCACCCCAAGCCGCCGCTCCGACAAGCCGGCGGCAGGGAATATTTTACCTTTACGCCCCTTGTCTTAACTTTTGCCGCCGTGCCCGGCAGTATGCGTAGATGTTATAATAAGGAATTTTCTTAATTTCACACTTCACACATACAGGACGACAAAAATGACTTTGAAACCGCCAGTCCGCATCGCCGTTACCGGCGCGGCCGGACAAATCGCCTATGCCACGCTGTTCCGCATTGCCGGCGGCATCATGCTCGGACGCGACCAGCCGGTGATTTTGCAGCTTTTGGATTTACCCCACGCGCAAAAAGCCCTGCAGGGCGTGATTATGGAAATGCACGATTGCGCGTTTCCGCTGCTGGAAGATATTTTTGCTACCGATGACCCGGAAACCGCATTTAAAGACGCCGACATCGCCATTTTAATCGGCGCGCGCCCGCGCACGCAGGGCATGGAGCGTTCCGACCTGCTGCAGGCCAATGCAGCGATTTTCAAAACCCAGGGCGAGGCCTTGAACAAAGTTGCCAAGCGCGATGTGAAAGTATTGGTGGCGGGCAATCCGGCCAATACCAATGCCTACATCGCCATGAAATCCGCGCCGGACTTGCCGTCAGAAAATTTCAGCGCGCTGATGCGTCTCGACCACCACCGCGCCGTCAGCCAGATTGCGGAAAAAATCGGCCGCCCCGTGACTTCGATTGAAAAAATGTGCGTATGGGGCAACCACAGCCCGACCATGTACGCCGATTTCCGCTACGCCACCAGCAACGGCGAATCCGTGGCCGAGATGATTACCGAGCCGGATTGGCACAGCGAAGTGTATATGCCGAAAATCGCCCAACGCGGCGCGGCGATTATCGAAGCGCGCGGCGCATCTTCCGCGGCTTCTGCAGCCAACGCCATTATCTACCACCTGCGCGATTGGATTTTGGGCACGAGCGGCAAATGGGTGACTATGGCCGTACCGTCCGATGGCTCTTACGGCATTCCCGAAGGCATTGTATTCGGCTTCCCCGTGATTTGCGAAAACGGCAATGTGGAAATCGTACAGGGCTTGGATTTGAGCGACGATTTCAGTAAAGCGCACATTGAGCTGACTTTGAACGAGCTTTTGGAAGAGCGCGAAGCAGTTAAGCATCTGCTGTAAGCCTGAATTTTCACTCAATTTGCTTTAAGGCCGTCTGAAAAACCGTTTTTCAGACGGCCTGCGTTCGTATGGCACCGTGCAATACAAGCCGCATCATGCCGATTGTGCACGGTA
>NZ_BCWL01000325.1 GCF_001592185.1 Bergeriella denitrificans NBRC 102155 | reverse complement strand
TATTATAGCGTGCTGCCTGATACTGCGTATTGATTAAAAAATAAGCATGATAAAAAAGATTTGGCAATTGAAAGACTTGGGCGGTTTATCCACATATTTTCCGCAGTCTGGTTAATACGGTCTGTGGGTAGGCGCTAGAGGCCGTCTGAAAAATGCCGTAGGCTAGGCAGACTTGTTGTATTTGTGCAGGCAATAGGGCGTATATCTTGCCGCAGCTTGACAGCATACCGGCAATATAAGATAATCCGAAGATTGTTTTCCGGCTTGCGAAAGCCGCTGTTTCCGGCAGATTGCCGGCTTGTTAGGAGGTGATGTTCACATCACGGCGCGTATCCCGCCCTGCCTTCGGGCAACCCAGCGATACAACAACCCCATTTTAAACTGCCGTCGCCTTCATTTTCAGACGGCATTTCATCCGAAATAATCGAAGGAAGCAAAATGCCTGCAATCCGTGTAAAAGAAAACGAACCATTCGAAGTTGCCATGCGCCGTTTCAAACGCGCCGTAGAAAAAACCGGTCTGCTGACCGAGCTGCGCGCCCGTGAAGCTTACGAAAAACCGACTACCGAGCGCAAACGCAAAAAAGCCGCTGCCGCCAAACGTCTGCAAAAACGTCTGCGCAGCCAACAACTGCCTCCGAAAATGTACTAATCACGGCTCAGCCTTGATTTGATTACCGACACCGCAAGGCTCAAACTTGCGGTGTTTTTCATCATCTATCGTTATCGGATACGGGAGATACAGCCTGAACCCTTTGCCGCATCCAATGTCTCTGAAACCGCTTTGGATGACTGCCTGTTTTCATACCGAATTATCCGATAACCGACACGGAACAACCGCCATGAGTTTGAAAGAACGCTTAAACGAAGACATGAAAGCCGCCATGCGCGCCAAAGACAGCCTGACGCTTTCCACCATCCGCCTGATTAATGCCGCCGTCAAACAATACGAAGTGGACGAGCGTGCGGAAGCGGACGAAGCCAAAATCACCGCCATCCTGACGAAAATGGTCAAGCAGCGCAAAGATTCCGCCAAAATTTACACCGAAGCCGGCCGCGACGATTTGGCCGCTAAAGAAAATGCGGAAATCGACGTGCTCAACCGCTACCTGCCGCAGATGATGTCGGCGGAAGAAGTGCAACAGGCCGTAGCCGCCGCCGTAGCCGAAACCGGCGCGGCAGGCATGGCCGATATGGGCAAAGTGATGGGCGTGTTGAAAACGCAGCTGGCGGGTAAAGCCGATATGGCCGAAGTCAGCAAAGCCTTGAAAGCCGCGCTGTCGTAAGCGGGTGTGTGTTCGGGATAAGACAAACGGTTAAGCTATAGTTGGAGAGTAAATG
>NZ_BCWL01000324.1 GCF_001592185.1 Bergeriella denitrificans NBRC 102155 | reverse complement strand
CCATTCTCAACTGGTCTCCCGTCGGCCTCTTCTATCAGGCGTTTGCGGCGGTGATGGGCTATTTCGGTATCGAACTGCCGACCAGCCTGACGGGTTTTGTTTCCGCCGCCGTCCATGCGGTGAGCAATTTCATTATGACTTGGTCGCCGGTAACGGCTTTTCAGACGGCCTTTGCTGCCGTTTGGGGCTTTTTGGCCGGGCTGCCTGCCCGTTTTACGGCATTCGGCAGCCAGATTATCCAAGGTTTGGCCAACGGCATTACCGCCGGTGCGGGTTTGGTGGTTTCTGCGATTTCCAATATGGCTTCGTCGGCGATGGCCAAAGCCAAGTCCATGTTCGGTATCCACTCCCCCAGCCGCGTATTCCGCTCCTACGGCGACTTTATCACACGCGGTTTGGACATCGGTATCGGCAAGGGCGCGGCCAAGCCGGTGGCGGCGGTCGGCCATATGGCAGGCCGTCTGAAACAACGCTTTGCCGACCGTGTCGGACAGCTGCGCAGCGATATTGCGGCACGGGTGTCGGGCGGCAGCGGGGAGTTTGCTGCCGCCCGGGCGCAGCGCGAACAGGAAACGGCAACCGCTGCGGCCAACGGCGCAATCACGGTCAATTTCAACCCCACCATCCATGCGCCGGGCGGCAATCCCGACCAGATTCAGACGGCCTTGCAGATGGGCTTGCGCGAGTTTGAGGAATTGTTCCGCCGCATGATGGCGGATCGTGAACGGAGGGCATATTGATGTATGCGATGTTGGGCGACGTGCGCTTCGAGCTGTTGCAGGGTTTCGAGCGGCTGGAGGCGCGGCACGAGGCGGGATTTGCCCGGCATGACGTTTTGGCCGGGCGGCCGCGTTTGCAGGCGGTGGGCAACGAACTGACCGAGCTGCGTATCGGTGTCAAACTGCATTGGCTGCTGGGCAACCCTGATACGGCCTACAAAGGTTTGTTGGCAGCATTGGAAGCGCAGCAGGCGGTGTCGCTGGTATTCGGCAGCGGGCGGTTTGTCGGCTGGTTTGTGATTGAGCGGCTCTCCGAGCGCACGCTGATACAGGACGCCAAAGGCCGCACAGCGGCGCGGGAACTGGATGTGGAGCTGACCGAGTTCGTCGGCGACCCAAACAATCCGCTGCCCGCGCCGGGCATTGCCCAGTCGGGCAAAAACCCGCTGCTGAGCCTGCTGCCCGAATCGGTGCAGGCGCAGGCTTCCGACATCATGCAGGCGGTGGAGCAAGGCGTGCAGATATACCGCGAGGCTGAGGACGGCATACGCGGTATGCAGCGGCTGGCCGGCGCGGTGCGCGAGCTTAAAAACGACCCGGCCGGCGCGCTGAATATGCTGGGCGAA
>NZ_BCWL01000323.1 GCF_001592185.1 Bergeriella denitrificans NBRC 102155 | reverse complement strand
ATTTTTTCATCATCAGGCGGGGACACTTGAGCCGCGCCCTGCCCTTGCCGTCTGATGTTCAGACGGCCTGTTTCCCGAAAAGCCGTCTGAACATCAGGCCAAGCCGGCGGCAAATGCCTGCGCCCGCGTGCGGGTTTCTGCATCCAATGCCAGCAGGCCGTCTATGCTGTCTGCCCCGCCCGCTTGATTGGCTGCCAGGCAGTGCGCCACGACTTTGGCGATGTCGGTAAACTTAATCTGTCCCGCTAGAAACGCAGCCACAGCGATTTCGTTGGCGGCGTTCAACACGCAAGGCGCGCTGCCGCCCGCATGCATGGCGTCATACGCCAGCTTCAGGCAGGGAAAGCGGTCGAAATCGGGGGCTTGAAACGTCAGCGCGCCCAAGCTGCCGAAATCCAACGCGCCCACACCCGACTCGATGCGCTCGGGCAGGCCGAGGCAATAGGCAATCGGGGTACGCATATCGGGATTGCCCATCTGCGCCAGCACCGAGCCGTCGCGGTAACGCACCATGCTGTGCACCACCGACTGCGGGTGAATCACCACTTCGAGCTTGTCGGGCGGGCAATTGAACAGCCAATGCGCCTCAATCAGCTCCAAGCCTTTGTTCATCATGCTGGCGGAATCGACGGAAATTTTCTGCCCCATGCTCCAATTCGGATGCTTCACCGCCTGGGCGGGGGTAATCGCGTCAAACGCGGCCAAATCGGTATTCAGGAAAGGGCCGCCCGATGCAGTGAGAATAATGGACTCGATGCCGTGCGCGTCCAAGCGGCCGCTGTAATCGCGCGGCAGCACTTGGAAAACGGCATTGTGTTCGCTGTCCACCGGCAATACGGTCGCGCCGTTGGCTTGGGCCGTTTCCATAAACAATGCGCCCGACACCACCAGCGTTTCTTTGTTGGCCAGATAAATGGTTTTGCCGTGCCGCGCCGCCGCCAGCGCCGAGGGCAGCCCCGCCGCGCCGACAATCGCGCACATCACACCGCTGACCTCCGCCGCCGAAGCCACGTCAATCAACGCCTGTTCTCCGTGCAATACTTCGGTAGCGCAGCCCGCCGCTTTCAGACGGCCGGCCAAATCCGCCGCGCAGCCGCCGTCGGCCACCACGGCAAATTTGGGGCGGAAACGCAGGCATTGCGCCGCCAGCTTCTCCACTTGGCGATGCCCTGCCAGCGCGAAGATGTCGAATTTGTCGGGATGGCGGGCAACCACATCCAGCGTGCTTACGCCGATGCTGCCGGTGCTGCCGAGAATGGTGAGGACGTGTCGGGTCATGATATTCGGAAGTGATGCCGTCTGAAAATGCCGCTAAAGGCGGCTCTATCGTCGTTTTTCAGACGGCTTTTATAGTCATTTAAAATAAAAATGATACGGCGTTGCTGCGCCC
>NZ_BCWL01000322.1 GCF_001592185.1 Bergeriella denitrificans NBRC 102155 | reverse complement strand
AAAATCTGCATTTTCAGACGGCTTTTTCCCATCGCATTTCCATCGCCCAACGGTGTGTTAAGGCGCGATTTCGATTTCGATATCGGTTTCGGTATCGGGAAACATCGGTTGCGGCTCGACGGTTTTTTCATCGGCCATATTGTCCAAATCGCGGCCGGGTTCGGCGGCGGTGTCGCCGATTTTAATGCCGCTCAGGCTTTCCAGAATGATGGCCGAGGAGAGGTTTTCGGCGGTGCGGTACACCATGGCCAGGCCGATTTCTTCGGTGGGGATGGACACGGCTTCCACTACGTCGCGGCTTTTCGGCGCGGGTGCGAGGTTGTTGCGGAAATCGGTGCGGATTTGGCGGCCGCGTTTGTAGAGACCCAATACCGCGCCTTTATCCAGCCCGTCGGCTTCGCCTTTGTCTAAGGTAATGGTTTGGAACTGGCCGGCTTCGCCCACGCCGTTGAAAATGGAGACGACTTTGGCCTGCACCGGGCGCAGGGGCGCGTGCGGCATCATGTGGAAGCTGTCGATGCCTTCGGGCATTTTCAGCAGGTAGTCGCCCCGGCGGATTTCGGCAATCGCGGTTTCCACCACCATGGGCTGCGCGGCGCGGGTACGCAGGCGGATGAGGGCGTTTTCGCGGGTGTAGTATTCGTCATCGTTCAACTTTTCCGCGGAAAGACGGGTGCGGTTGGCCAGCGCGCTGTCGGTATAGGGCAGGGTGCGGACGATGCCGCTGAATACGGCTTCCTGCCCCAGGATTTTGCCGGTGTCGGGCGAGGTGATGTTTTTATTGATGCGGTAGGTCAGGTAGCGGCCGGGCGCATCCACCCCGTAGGCATAGACACGGTGCCCTTGCGTATAGAGCAGGCGGCTGTCGGGGCCTTCGACCAGGCGCGGTGCGTCGGCGGTTTGCGTCGGCGGAATAATCTGCGGGTGCTGCATAAACAGGCGGTAGAAATCCACATTCACGGTGGGAATGCCGTAGCCCGAGCTTTCCCGCAGGCGCGGCGAGAGGCGGACGGTGGGGATGCCGTCTGAATTCAGGCTGCCGTTGTCGAAGCCCAATACCGGCCGGCCGTTTTCATGGCGCAACACCAATACCTGCCCCGGATAAATCAGATGGGGATTGGCAACGGCGCTGCGGTTGGCGCCCCAAAGGTGGTTCCACTGCCAGGGGGAATACAGATATTTGCCGGCAATGCCCCACAAGGTATCGCCCGGCTTGACGGTATAGCGCTGCGGCGCATCGGGGCGGATTTGGAGCGCGGACGCGGCGGCGGATGCCGAAATAGCCAGCCCGGCGGCGCAAAGCAGGGTTATAATAGCGCGTTTCATGATGTATTCCTTGAAATCGACACAGATGGTCTATAGTCGGAGAGTAATTTCTGCTACGGCGTTGGATCGCTC
>NZ_BCWL01000321.1 GCF_001592185.1 Bergeriella denitrificans NBRC 102155 | reverse complement strand
TTTTGCCGACTATATTTAGGAGAACAAACCTGCGGCCGGCCCGAAGCGGCGCGGTATCCGCAGGATTTTCAGACGGCTTGGGCATCAGGCCGTCTGAAAACAGGGGGAGGGCATATGGCCGTGATAAGCGATACCGAACGTTTGGCTTGGTTGGAGCTGGCGCTGACACCTTATGTCGGCTCGGAGCTGTTTCTCAAGCTGCTGCAGCATTACGGCAGCGCGGAAGCCGCATTGCAGGCGCCGCCGGCATTTATCGAACAGGCCGCGCGTCAGAAGCAGGCCGCCGCCGCGTGGTGCAATCCTGAGAAACGCGCTTTGGGCAAGGCCGCCGCCGAAGCCGCTTTGACGTGGGAAAGGCAGGAAGGCTGCCGCCTGATGATGCTGTGCGACGAAGATTTTCCCACCATGCTGGCGGAAGGCCTGACGCCGCCGCCCGTACTGTTTTTGCGCGGCAATCCCGCCCTGCTGCACCGCCCTTCGGTGGCCATCGTTGGCAGCCGCCATGCCACGCCCCAGGCGATGCGGATTGCGCGGGATTTCGGAGAAGCATTGGATGCACGCGGCATTACCGTGGTATCGGGCATGGCGGCGGGCATCGATTCGGCGGCGCATCAGGGCGCATTGCAGCAAAGCGGCGCAACGGTGGCGGTGTGGGGCACGGGCATAGACCGCATCTATCCGCCCGGCAACAAGCAGCTGGCCTACGACATCGCCGAGCGCGGCCTGATTGTCAGCGAGTTTCCTTTGAACACGCGCCCGCTGGCGGGTAACTTTCCCCGCCGCAACCGCCTGATTGCCGCCTTATCGCAGGCGGTATTGGTGGTGGAAGCGGCGGTAGAATCCGGTTCGCTGATTACCGCCAAACTTGCAGCCGATATCGGGCGGGAAGTGATGGCCGTGCCCGGATCGATTGACAATCCGCACAGCAAAGGCTGCCATAAGCTGATTAAAGAGGGCGCGAAACTGGTGGAGTGTTTGGAAGATATTGTGCAAGAATGCCCGCAGCTATTGCAAAATGCCCCCATATCATCATATTCTATAAATAAGCCGCGCCGGAAAGCCGCTGCAACCGCGCCGCTTTTTGCCGAAAAACGCGTCGAGCAGCCCCCGCATCCGCCCGCAGCAAGTGAAAGGCCGTCTGAAAAAGCGGCAGACGGGCATCAGGGCGAAGAAGCCTTATTGGCGGCAATGGGCTACGACCCCGTCCACCCCGATACCTTGTCGCAAAACACAGGGCTGGCGGCGGCGGACGTTTATGCCAAGCTGCTGGAATACGAATTGGACGGTACGGTCGCCGCGCTACCCGGCGGGCGCTATCAGCGTATCGGCTGAGTGGATGAAAACAATACAAGGCGGCAAGCCGCAGGCAGTATAAATAGTACAGGTCGGCGGACTTGTTGCTTT
>NZ_BCWL01000320.1 GCF_001592185.1 Bergeriella denitrificans NBRC 102155 | reverse complement strand
ATATTTAAAAAGGCCGTCTGAAAAACCATATTTTCAGACGGCCTTTTTGATTGTGAAGGCGGCTTGCGGCGCGGTTTACAGCAGGCGGTGCTGCAGGGCGGGCAGGCGCGTGCGCACGCTTTGCAGACGCGCGGCATCCAGCTCGGCCGTGACCACGCCTTCGCCTTCGGGCAATACGGCCAGCACTTCGCCCCACGGGTCGATAATCATGCTGTGGCCGAAGGTGCGCCGCCCGCTTTCGTGTTTGCCGCCTTGACCTGCGGCGATAACGTAGCACTGGTTTTCCACGGCGCGGGCGCGCAGTAGCAGCTCCCAATGCGCCTGGCCGGTGGTGTAGGTAAAGGCGGCGGGCAGCAGCAAAACGTCAAACGGCTGCTGGGCGCGGAAAAACTCGGGAAAGCGCAAATCGTAGCACGTGCCCAGCGCGGCATCGATGCCGTCGGCGCGGCAGTCGGGCAGCTCGCCGCCGGCGCTGATGGTGTCGGCTTCGGAATAGCGCTCGCCCAGGCCGGAGAAGCCGAATAAGTGCATTTTGTGGTAGAGGCTGAGGGCTTGCCCGTCGCGGCCGTACACCATCAGGGTATTCATCACTTTGCCCGACTCGGGGCTGTGCAGCGGAATGGTGCCGCCGAACAACACCACGCCGCATTCCCGCGCGGCTTCGCTCATGGCCGTCTGAAAACGCCCTTCGCCGAGCGGCTCGGCCACCGCCAGTTTGTCGGTATCCTGCCGCCCCATCAACGGCCAGTATTCAGGCAGAAGCACCCAATCCGCGCCTTGTTCGGCGGCTTGGCGTACTAGGCGGCGCATGGCGGCGATATTGGCTTCGGGGTCGGTGCCGGAAACCATTTGTATGGCGGCGGCGCGTAAGTTATTCATAAACACTCCTTGTTTTTCAGACGGCTTTTGCTTGAATTATGATTTATTTACAGGGGCAAGGGCTATACTTCAACACTTATATCCGATACGCGAAACAACGGCAATACGCCGATTTGGGAGACAAAGCAATGAAACGGACATTATGGCTGCTGGCCGCCGCGTGTGCCGCGCCGGCGCTGGCAGACGTGCAGTTTTACGGTACTTTGAAAAGCGGCGTGGAAACCGCGCAAACCCGCTTCGGCGGCCGCTCGGCTTCGCACAGCGGGGTATCCGACTTCGGCAGCCATATCGGCTTGCGCGGCTCACACCCCATCGGCGGCGGCGCGCGGGCGGTGTGGCAGCTGGAGCAGGATGCCCCCGTGGGCGCACGCAGCAGCAGCGGCTCTTTGCGCGAGCAATGGCGGGCGCAGCGCGACAGCGGCGAAAGTTTTATCGGTATTGAACGCTGAAACGGGTGGCGGGGGAGCGCAGCGGACTTGCGAAGCTAATGACGGCAATAAAGATTTCTGTTTTTTAGGAATTTCAC
>NZ_BCWL01000319.1 GCF_001592185.1 Bergeriella denitrificans NBRC 102155 | reverse complement strand
TTGTCCCATTCTTATTTTATTCGACTATAAGTTCTACGACTATACCTAAAAAACGGAGAATGTCGGGCGGAGTTGCTACCCTGCCGTTCATTTGCCGAATACGAGAAAACATTCACCTTCAACTTAATCTTTGCCTGTCGGCCAAGCAGCGGAATAGCAATCCGGCTCTGTGGCTTTGATTACTGTTTTTTAGGTATTTCACGATAGAACCTTAATCGGTGTTTGTTTAACATGGCGCAAATCTTTTGTCTGCCTGCGGGATGTTTTTGTGCTACATTGGCGCGGTGTTTGATGGATTGGGTTGTATGATGAATGTGTTTCGCAAGGCTTTGTGGTTGATTGTGGCTTTGTCTGTGCTGACGGCTTGCGGTTCGTTTTTTTCGCAGTATGTGCTGGGGTTGAACCCTTGCGTGTTGTGTATTTTGCAGCGTTTGTCGGTGCTGGCGGTGGGGTTGGCGGCGTTTTCGGCGGCGCTGTTTCGTCAGGTTTCCAAGGCGGGGCGGGTTTTGGGGGCTGTGTGGGTGAGCGTGCCTGCTGTGTATGGGGCGGGTGTGGCGGTGTATCAGCTGTGGCTGCAGAGTCTGCCTGCGGGGGAGGCACCGGCCTGCGGTGCGCCGTGGACGTTCCGTCTGCGTGATTGGCCTTTGTTTGAGCATTGGGAATTTGTGGTGCGGGGCTTTGGGAATTGTGCGGTGCCGGACTATTTTTTGGGCGTGCCGTTGCCGGTATGGAGTGTGCTGTATTTCGGCTTTGTGCTGCTGCTGGTGTGGGCGGCTTGGTTTAAGGCGCGGCACGATTGACGGGAAGGTGCGGCTGTTGCGTGCGGCATGTTGATTGGCCTCCGATAAAAAATACGCGGGAAGGGGTTGGATGTGTTTCTGGCGCGGTGTTTTGATGGAAAAAGCCGTCTGAAAATCATATTTTCAGACGGCTTTTTTATGCTTCATTTTTTATTGTAGGGTTGGGTAACAACGCCGGTCCTCGTTAGAAATGTCATTATTTTACAGGCACGCCGTCGATTAAGGCTTTTACAGAAGTAGGACGGGCATCCCTGCCCGTCGCTTTGCGCAAGGCAAAGAAAATATCTCAATAAAATTTATCTCATTCTATGAATGAGCGACGGGCAAGGATGCCCGTCCTACAGCTGGCGGGGTCATCGTCAATAACTTTTTGGCATACAGGTGGCTGAGCGTAGTCAAAGCCGCAAGTAACGTTTGGTTTCCGCTCAGTTTGAGAATATATACAATGTGAGTTTAGGATGGGGGATTTGAGTAATTCTTTATATTTCAGTAATCTCTCCCATCCTAACCTTCTACTGCAGGAGCGGAGGAAGGAACAGGTTACGGAACTTTAACGGATGCTATAGTTGGAGAAATTAAATTCTGATACAAGGCGGCGAGCCGCAG
>NZ_BCWL01000318.1 GCF_001592185.1 Bergeriella denitrificans NBRC 102155 | reverse complement strand
TCAGGTTTTCAGACGGCCTGAGCTTAGCAAAAGCCGTCTGAAAATCGACATTTTCAGACGGCTTTTTTCACAGCTTATATCCCGTTATTCCCACACCAGCAAAGCATGGTTGCGCTTGCCTCGGCGCACGATGGTGTATTTGCCGAAGCGTTTGTGTTCATCGGTCAAAAGATACGCATCATCGGGTTTTTCCGGCGCATGGTCGGGGTTGTTGGCCTCGGCGGCTTGGCCGTTCAACACCACCGCCTTGCTGCTCACGAAACCGCGCGCTTCTTTATTGGAAGACGCCAGTTGCACGGTAATCAGTGCTTCCACCACATTCAGACGGCCCGATACTTTAAACGCGGGCAGGCCGTCGAGCGCGAGCTGTTCGAAGTCGGCTTCGGTCAGATTGCTCTGGTCTTCGGCAAACAGGCTGGCAGAAATGCGTTGCGCCGCTTCCAAAGCCGCTTCGCCGTGAATCAGGCGGGTCATTTCTTCGGCCAGAATGCGCTGCGCTTCGGGCTTGGTGCCGCTGGCTTGGTCTTTCGCTTCAATCGCATCGATGTCTTCAACGCTCAGGAAGGTAAAGAATTTCAGGAACTTATACACATCGGCATCGGCCACCTTCAACCAGAATTGGTAAAACTGGTACGGCGAAGTTTTCTTGGCATTGAGCCATACAGCGCCGCCTTCGGTTTTGCCGAATTTGGTGCCGTCGGATTTGGTCACCAGCGGCAGGGTCAGGCCGAATACCTGTTTTTGGTTCAGGCGGCGGGTCAGATCGATACCGTTGGTAATATTGCCCCATTGGTCGGAGCCGCCGATTTGCAGCATCGCGCCGTGGCGTTTGTTCAACTCGGCAAAGTCGTAGCTTTGCAAAAGGGTGTAGGCAAACTCGGTAAACGAAATGCCCACATCGTCGCGGTCAATACGCTGCTTGACCGATTCCTTGTTCAACATCGCGTTCACGGAAAAATGCTTGCCGATGTCGCGCAGGAAATCCAGGCAGTTCATGCCGCCGAACCAGTCGGCATTATTGGCCATCACCGCCGCATTATCCCCCTCGAAGCTCAAAAACGGCTCAAGCTGCTTGCGGATACTCTCCACCCAGCCCGCTACCGTCTCCGGCGTATTCAGGCTGCGCTCCACCGCTTTGAAGCTCGGATCGCCGATCATACCGGTTGCCCCGCCCACCAGCGCAATCGGCGTATGCCCCGCCTGCTGGAAACGGCGCAAGGCTAAAACCGGCAGCAGATGGCCGATGTGCAGACTGTCGGCAGTGGGGTCGAAGCCGCAGTAAAGCGCGATTTTCTGTTCGTTGAGCAAAGCGTCAAGCGCTTCGATGTCGGTGGTTTGCGCGATCAGGCCGCGGGATTGGAGGTCTTGGATGATGGAAGTCATTTTTTATAACCAAACTTAATTAAATTATT
>NZ_BCWL01000317.1 GCF_001592185.1 Bergeriella denitrificans NBRC 102155 | reverse complement strand
TCTCATTCTTATTTTATTCGACTATGCCTATACACACATCGGCCGGCTTTGTCGGCGACTTTCGCGAAGCCGCGCCCTACATCAATTATCTGCGCGGCAAAACGCTGGTTATCGGCGTGGCAGACAGCCTGCTTGAGGGCGACGCGCTCAAGCGTTTGGCGGCGGATTTGAACCTGCTGGCCAGCTTGGGCGTGCGCTTGGTGCTGGTACACGGCACGCGCGCGCATATCGGCCGGCTGGCGGGCAGCGCGGGGCATGTGCCGCAATACCACCGCCACCGCCGCATCACCGACGAAGCCGTGCTGCAATATGCCAAGCAGGCTGCAGGCATGATACGCAGCGACATCGAAGCCGCGCTCGGCAGCAGCATTGCCCAAGCGCCGCAGCGCAGCAAGCCGCTGGCGGTAGCAGGCGGCAATTTCCTGTCTGCCCGACCGCTGGGCATTGTGGACGGCATCGATATGGGCTATACCGGCGTGGTTCGCAAAGTCGATACCGAAGCCGTTGCCGGCCGTTTGAACGACGGCGCATTGGTGCTCATCAGCCCCATCGGGCATTCTCCGAGCGGCAAAACCTTCAAGCTGGGTATGGGCGAAGCCGCCGAAGCCGCCGCCATCGCGCTGAATGCGGATAAACTGATTTACTTGATTGAGCAGGAAGGGATTTTGGACAGCGAAGGCCGTCTGAAAACCAACCTTTCCGCCGCCGAAGCGCGGCAGATGGCCGCAAGCGGCGAAGCATCGGGCGGCCAGGCGCGATTGCTGGAGTATGCGGTGAACGCGGTGGAGCGGGGCGTACACCGCACCCAAATTCTCAGCGGGCGCGAAGACGGCGCGCTGATTCGCGAGCTGTTTACCCGCCACGGCGCGGGTACGTCCATCGCCCGCGACTCATTCGTCAACATCCGCCGCGCGCACAACGACGACATCCCCCACATCACCGCCTTAATCCGCCCGCTGGAAGAGCAGGGCATCCTGCTGCGCCGCAGCCGCGAATATCTGGAAAACCAAATCCACAGCTTTTCGGTATTGGAACACGACCGCCACATCTACGGCTGCGTGGCGCTGAAAACCTTTGACGAAGCCGACTGCGGCGAGCTGGCCTGCCTGGTGGTATCGCCCGACGCGCAAGAGGGCGGCTACGGCGAAATGCTGCTGGCGCACGTTGCCGACGAAGCGCGCGCACGCGGCATCGGCAAGCTCTTTGCCCTGTCCACCCACACCGGCGAATGGTTTGCCGAACGCGGTTTTCAGACGGCATCTTTAGAAGATTTGCCGCCGGCACGCCGCCGCGATTATGTCGAAAGCGGCCGCAATTCGCAGATTTTTGTACGCATTTTGTAAATCAAACCGCCCGAAAGGGTAAAAGCCGCCGACGGAGTATGCGCCGTCGGCGGCTTTATTTCACTGTATAGTCGGA
>NZ_BCWL01000316.1 GCF_001592185.1 Bergeriella denitrificans NBRC 102155 | reverse complement strand
AAAGCCGCCATGCTCCGATGGGGAGTACGGCGGCTTTTGATATGGCCCGAGCGTGCAAAAAGGCCGTCTGAATATCGCAGTTCAATATTCAGACGGCCTTTTTAATAGCTTGGCTACTCCGTTCCGTTTACGGACGCCAGTTCAGAAAATTCCGCAGCAGCAGCAGGCCGCCGTCGTGACTTTTCTCGGTGTGGAACTGGGTAGCGAATACATTATCCTTGCCCGCGATGCAGGCGAAGGCTTCGGGGTAGTCGCTGGTGCCCAATACGATATCGGCATCCTGCGGCGCAAAGTAATAGCTGTGCACGAAATAAAAGCGTGTATCTTGGTCGATGTCGGCAAACAGGGGATGCGCGCGGGTTTGGCGCACGCTGTTCCAGCCCATATGCGGCACTTTCAGGCGGTTGCCTTCCGTATCGTGCAGGTTGTCCGCAAAGCGTTTCACTTCGCCGGCAAACCAGCCCAAGCCTGCGGTATCGCCCTCTTCACTGTGTTCGAACAGCAGCTGCGCGCCGACGCAGATGCCGAAAAACGGTTTGTTTTTCAGGCCGTCGGCCACGGCTTCGCCCAAGCCGCTGCGGCGTAGCGCCGCCATGCAGTCGGGCATCGCGCCCTGGCCGGGAAACACGATTTTATCGGCGGCCAATACGGCTTCCGGTTGGTCGGTCAGGTAAATCTCCGCATCCGCACCGGCCAGCTTTTGCGCGGCCTGCACGGATTTGAGCACGGAGTGCAGGTTGCCCATGCCGTAATCGACAACGGCTACTTTCATCATATTTTTCCCCTCAAAAGCACAATCAAATCAGGTTTAGTGGCGTGTCGGCGGTACGGACGGCGCAGCTCCTGCCGCTGCCTGCTCGCATTTGGCAACAGCCGCTGCCGGTGTTTCAAAGCCGAAAAGCACTTCCAACAAACCCTGCCCGTAGCGTTCAAACATACCGGCCGGGATGCCGAAGCTGTCATCCAACACCGCTTCGGAAGGCTGCACGCCGTCGCAGTTGACGGTAATGCGGTAGCGGATTTCGCCGTCTGAAAAATCCAGCTCGAAGCAGCCGTGTATCAGGCCGTAATTGGCGCGGGCGATAAACTCGGCCGCTTCGCCCAGCCGCTCCGGCTCGGCTTTCAGCGGGGCGATAGCGTAAAAAATCAGGTTGTCGCTGCCGATGCTGACGGCGCAGTCCAGCTTGTTGAGCTTACCTTTGACGCTCAATCCGTAGCGGAACAGGCCTTTTTCCGCATTAAAATCGTAATGGTATGCTTCTCTGTCCAGCCAGCCGCGCACCAGCTCGGCCAGCTCGGTATCGTATTCTTCCATCATGCGCTCCTTATCGCTGAGACGGGTATTTTAGCAAACTTCCGCCCCGCTCTGCTCTGCTTAACCGTTGTCCCGATTTATCCGACAAGCCCGCCGCTCCGTATGACGGATACTGTCTGCGGATTGCAGCCTGGTTTCAAT
>NZ_BCWL01000315.1 GCF_001592185.1 Bergeriella denitrificans NBRC 102155 | reverse complement strand
CAACTATCAACGGAATTTGTAGCTGTATTGCAGGCCGAAGAGGTTGGCGTAGTTTTTGAACTTCGCGCTGGCCGGGCCTTTACTGTCCACATTGTCGCCTGTT
This sequence comes from Bergeriella denitrificans NBRC 102155, assembly GCF_001592185.1. GTDB lineage: Bacteria > Pseudomonadota > Gammaproteobacteria > Burkholderiales > Neisseriaceae > Neisseria > Neisseria denitrificans. The sequence goes on along the minus strand of NZ_BCWL01000315.1, from coordinate 1,395 downwards.
GAAGCGGCGGCGGAGAAGGTGGTGTCGTTGATATGGATATGGCTGTATGCTACGTCAAAGACATGGTTTTTGCGGTATTGGTATTTCGCGCCGATTGAGTACCAAATGCGGTTGCCGTCAGGCAGGGTATTCAGACGGCTTTGTGCGCCGCGTACCGGGCTTTGATCGAAAGCGATACCTGCGCGCAGTTGCAGCGGTTCGCTGTATTGGTATGCACCGCCGAGCGCGACTTTATAGGTGTTACGCCAGTTCGGGGTGATGATGGTACGGTCGGATTGGTTGCCGCCGCCGATATTTTTGGTGTTTTCAAAAATCAGCTCGGCCCGGTTGAAGCGGCTGTGGCGGGTCCAGGTCACGTCGCCGAATAAGTCCAATTTGTCGCTGGCTTTGTACATGCCGTGTACCGATAATGATTCGGGTGTCACGATTTTGACGCTGGCTTTTTCATGGGGAACGTAGCCGTAGGCCGCCGTGCCGATCAGAGCATCGTAAGCAGAGAGCCCGCCCAGTCGGGGATTAGGCGATGTAACGGCCAATCCGTCGGCATACCAGTTTGCCGCGCCTTCCAGCTTGTGGGAGACTTTGGAGCGGTAGTTGACACCGATGCGGGTGCGGTCGTTGACATCCCACAGCCAGCCCAAGTGGTAGCCGAAGCCCCAGTCTTTGCCTTTGACTTCCGCATGGCCGTCAGCCAGGCCGGTCATGTTGGCGCCGGCCAGCGCGCTTAATGTGCCGGAAGCATCCCAGTCTGCATATTTACGCAGCTCGGCGGTAGAGTATTGGGCGATGGCGCCGACGCCGAAGGCATGCTTGTCATTGAGTTTGTAAGCGACCACCGGCTCGATGGCGATGGAGGTCAGACCCAGTTGGTTTAAGTGATGGCGCAATACAGAGTCTTTGCTGTATTCGGTAGAAGAACCGAACGGCACATACATACCCAAGCCCAGGGTCAGGTCGTCATTGAGTTTGTACGCGCCGTAAACGTGCGGAGCAGGCACAACATCATCGGTGATTTTGCCGCTGGTTTCGCCGCGCACGGAGCCGCCGCGACGGTAGCCGGCCTGGGCATCACTGTATTTGATGTAAGGTGCAACCAAGTTGATGGCAGCGGTCACTTCGCTGCTTTCCAATTTGGCCAAACCAGCCGGATTGTAGAAAATGGTGGAGGCATCCGCCGCTTCCGCCGCCGCCGCATTGGCCGTGCCTTGAGATGTAACGGACTGGGTGCCGAAGTGGTAGCCGGAAGCCTGAGCCAGCGTCGGGAAAAAGGCGATGCCGAGCAGGAGTGGGAGGTGTTTGTAACGAATATTCATGATGATAACCGCTTACTTTAAAACAGTGATAATGAAACGGATGGCCTGGCAATCCGCTTGTATAGTCGTAGAACTTAAATCC
>NZ_BCWL01000314.1 GCF_001592185.1 Bergeriella denitrificans NBRC 102155 | reverse complement strand
TATACAAGAGTTGGTGGGCTTAGGCCAGCGTATTTAGCGGCAAGGCGTTTGGCAAATCAAAAGCCGTCTGAAAACCGCCCCGGCAGGGCATTTTCAGACGGCCTGTGTGGCGCGGAAAGCGGCGGCTTATCGGATTTCCAGCTTGGTTACGCCGTCCATATAAGGTTGCAGCGCGGCAGGGATGTTGATGCTGCCGTCGGCATTTTGGTGGTTTTCCAACACCGCGACCAGCGTGCGGCCGACGGCCAGGCCGGAGCCGTTGAGCGTGTGTACCAAACGGTTTTTGCCGTTTTCGTCTTTGAAACGCGCTTTCATGCGGCGCGCTTGGAAGTCTTCGCAGTTGGAGCAGCTGGAGATTTCGCGGTAAGTGTTTTGCGCGGGCACCCACACTTCCAAATCGTAGGTTTTGGTCGCGCCAAAACCCATATCGCCCGTACACAGGGTAATCACGCGGTAGGGCAGTTCCAATGCTTTCAGGATATTCTCTGCGTGGCCGACCATCTCTTCCAAAGCTTCATAAGACTGCTCAGGATGCGTAATCTGCACCATTTCCACTTTGTCAAACTGGTGTTGGCGGATCAGGCCGCGCACGTCTTTGCCGTATGCACCCGCTTCGGAGCGGAAACACGGCGAATGGGCGGTCATTTTCAGCGGCAAATCGGCTTCGGCAACGATGCTGTCGGCTACGGTGTTGGTCAGCGTGACTTCCGCCGTCGGAATCAAATATTGGGTTTTCTTGCTTTCATCACCGCCACGGGTCACATGGAACAAATCTTCGGCAAACTTCGGCAGCTGACCCGTACCCTGCAGGGTTAAATCATCCACAATGTAAGGTGTGTAGTGTTCGGTATAACCGTGTTGCAGCGTATGCGTATCGAGCATAAACTGCGCCAATGCGCGGTGCAGGCGGGCAATTTGGCCTTTCATGACGGTAAAGCGCGCGCCGGAAAGTTTCGCGCCGCCTTCGAAATCCAAGCCCAGCGGTTCGCCCAAATCAACATGGTCTTTGATTTCAAAATCAAATTCACGCGGGGTGCCGACTTTGCGTACTTCTACGTTTTCGGTTTCATCCTTGCCTTGCGGCACGCTTTCGTGCGGCAGATTGGGAATGGTCAGCAGCCAAGCATCCAGCTCTTTTTGCACGGCATCCAAATCGGCGGCGGCCTGCTCCAAATCCGCTTTGATTTGCGCGACTTGGTTCATGGCTTCCTGTGCTTCGTCATGTTTGCCCTGGCCTTTGAGCACGCCGATTTGCTTGGAAATGCTGTTGCGTGCGGCCTGCAGCTCTTCGGTTTTGACTTGGACGGCTTTGCGCTGTTCTTCCAAGGCATTGAAGCGGGCGGTGTCAAAATCGTAGCCGCGCTGCGCCAGGCGTTCGGCCACGGCGGCGGTTTGGCTACGGAGCAGTTGGATGTCTAACATTTTGAATCTTTCGGGCTGAATAATATGAATGGCGTTATTGTATAGTGAATTCAAATAAAAAATCTACCGCGTTGGCTGCGCCC
>NZ_BCWL01000313.1 GCF_001592185.1 Bergeriella denitrificans NBRC 102155 | reverse complement strand
TATATCGTCGTTTCGTTAGATTAAAACGGCTATCCTTGCACCATCAAACAGACAAAAAGCCGTCTGAAAATCACCCGTTACACTTATCGGGCTTTTTCAGACGGCTTTTTTGTTTTTCAAAACCGGCCAGGCGGCTATGCAGCGGCCAGTTGGTGGGATAAAGCGATAAAGGCTTCCTGCTTCGCTTTGGCCGCGCCGGAGTCGATGGCGGCTTGGGCGGCTGCGATGCCGTCGGCCATCGATGCGACGGCGTTGCCGGCGTACAGGCAGGCGGCGGCGTTGAGCAATACGATGTCCCGCGCGGCGCCGTGTTGGCCGCCCAACACGCTCTGCATCACGGCCAGGGATTCTGCGCTGCTGGCAACTTTGATTTCATCCAGGTTGCGGCGTGATTCGATGCCGAAGTCTTCCGGGCGGATGTCGTATTCGAGGATTTCGCCGTTTTTCAATTCGGCGATATGGGTGCTGCCGGTCAAGGTGATTTCGTCCAAACTGTCGGAGCCGTTCACCACCAATACATGCTGCGATCCGAGCTGTTTCAACACGCGCGACAGGATGCCGCACAAGTCCACATGGAATACGCCGAGCAGCTGGTTGGGCGCGCCTGCGGGGTTGGTCAGCGGGCCTAAGATATTGAAGATGCTGCGAAAGCCCAGCGAGCGGCGCACGGGTGCGACGTGGCGCATGGCGCTGTGGTGGTTTTGGGCAAACATAAAGCCGATGCCGATTTCGTCGATGCTGCGGCCGACCTGCTCTGCACTCAGATTGAGATTGGCGCCCATCTGCTCGATGACATCGGCCGCGCCGCTGGAAGACGACACCGAGCGGCCGCCGTGTTTGGCGACTTTTGCACCCGCCGCTGCGGCCACAAACATGGCGGTGGTCGAGATATTGAAGGTTTTTGCGCCGTCGCCGCCTGTGCCGACGATGTCCACCAGCGCGGCGGTATCGGCTACGGGCACGGGCGTGGCAAATTCGCGCATCACCGCAGCGGCGGCGGTGATTTCGGATACGGTTTCCACTTTAATCCGCAAGCCGGTGATGATGGCGGCAATCTGCTCCGGCGGCACTTGCCCGCTCATGATTTGGCGCATCAAATCGGTCATTTCGTCGTAAAACAATTCGTTGTTGCTGATTAAGCGCTCTATGGCTTGCTGCGGGGTAATCATGTTTTTATCCTCGATTTGGGTTCCGGCGGCGGAAAGGCTGCCTGCTGAATGGCAACAGGCCGTCTGAATATGGCGGGCTTACCAGCGGAAAGACTGGGTGACGCCGCCGGCCACGCCGCTATTGCCTGCGCCGAAATAGCCGCCGGTATTGGTTTGCGCGCAGGCGGCGAGCAACAGGGCCAATCCGACTGCGGTAATGTTTTTTTTCATGTTTGACTTTCCCGGTGAATGCGTGCGGCCGTCTGAAAACCGCGAATATCAAATATCCCGATATTTCAGACGGCCTGCCGATTGCCCGTATGCATTGATTGGGCGGCAGGCACGCATTTCATTGTGTTTGAAC
>NZ_BCWL01000312.1 GCF_001592185.1 Bergeriella denitrificans NBRC 102155 | reverse complement strand
GGGGTTTGGGGTAGCAACCCCGCCTTACATGTTCAGGCTTTTAGAAATGTAGCGTCGTCAACATTTCTAAACAACAGAAATCCTTATGACTGCTATTCGGACGTAAAAAAAACCTGCTTTTCAGCAGGTTTTTTTCAATATGGTGCCGACAATGAGACTCGAACTCATACAGCCTGTGGCCACTACCCCCTCAAGATAGCGTGTCTACCAATTCCACCATGTCGGCAATTTGAAACTTTAGGTTGTGTTACTGTTGCGCTGAGGATGCGGGTGCAACAGGTGCGGTATTTGTGTTGGCGGGTACGCTTTGGCTCGCGGGTACGCTTTGCTGCACGTTGCTGAAGTCTAATCCGTGCCGTGTGGTGTTGGAGTGGATATAGACCATGGCCATGCAGGTGGCGAAAAATATGGTGGCGGCGATGGCGGTGGAGCGGCTCAGGAAGTTGGCGTTGCCGCCGGAGCCGAATACGCCTTGCGCGCTGCCGCTGCCCGATCCGAAAGTGGCGCCTGCGTCTGCGCCTTTGCCGTGCTGGAGCAGTACCAGTACGATGACGGCCAGGGCGGACATGATGTTAAAAATCCAAATAATGGTTTTAAAGGCTTCCATAACTTTCTAAGCGGCCTGTGCGGCATCAATAATGGCGGTAAATGAGTCGTAGGAAAGTGACGCGCCGCCGACTAATGCGCCATCCACATGGGGAACGGCAAAGATATCTGCTGCGTTTTCTGCTTTCACACTTCCGCCGTAAAGAATGCGGATTTTAACATCGCTTCCGCACAATGACAAGATGTGTTTGTAGATAAATGCGTGCATGTCGGCAATTTGTTCTACGGTGGCGACTTTGCCGGTGCCGATGGCCCATACAGGCTCGTAGGCGACGGCGATTTCTTTGGTGTCGAGACCTTGCAGGATGCTGAGTTGGTGGGCGATGACGTCTTGCTCCTGCCCTGCTTCGCGCTCTTCGAGGCTTTCGCCGACGCACAATAGGGGAATGAGGCCGACTTTGAGCACGTTTTCCATTTTAAGGCGTTGGATTTCGTTTTTTTCGCCAAAATAAAGGCTGCGCTCGGAGTGGCCGATGAGTACGATGTCGGTGCCGATGTCGGCCAGCATTTCGGCGGACACTTCGCCTGTGTAGGCGCCGTTGTCAGGGAAGCGGCTGACGTCTTGGGCGCAGGTGAGAATGCGGTTGTTGAGTACAATCTGCATGGCGTTGTGCAGCTGGAGCAGGTATACGGTGGGGGCGGCCAGGCCGATGAGTACGCGCTCGGCGGAGGGCATGACGCGGAAACGGTGCATGAGGGCGTTGTTATTTTGCAGGCGGCCGTTCATTTTCCAGTTGCCGATGACCCATTTTTGATCCCACATGCTGATATCGTGATACATCTTTTGTTTGCTCCATGCTTGGGGTAATTACGGTTGATGCGCCGGCCGGTTTGGCTTTGCGCCCGAGGCCGTCTGAAAAACCGGCACTTGTGCGCCTGCCTGCTCGGGGCGTTTTCAGACGGCTTTCCGGCCTTGATGCCGCACTATAGTCGGTGCGTCAATTT
>NZ_BCWL01000311.1 GCF_001592185.1 Bergeriella denitrificans NBRC 102155 | reverse complement strand
AAGCAGTAAAGGCATTCGGATTTTAAAGGTCTTCAAGGCGTTGGAAGCCCACCCGATTATCGGTATCAGCAACAAAGAGATTTCAGACGGCCTCGGCATTCCGGCCAGCTATGTGAGCCGGGACTTGGACGATTTAATCAGCGAAGGCTTGGTGGTCAAATTGGATAACGGCAATTTTGCATACAGTATCAGAACCCTACAAATCGCCGAACGGTTCAGACGGCAGCAGGAACGGCTGCAAGGCAAGATTGCCGAAGTGGGCAGACGGGTTGAAGTGGACTAAACGATTTTGAAATTTCCTGACGTAAGGAAATTTGGAGATAAAAAATGAACAACGACGTAATCGAACATGAAGTTATGGATGTGGTTGCTAACCAAAACCACCAAGCTGCGCACAGCGTGATGGTGATGGAGCAATGGGGAAACGGAGAAACCTATAACGAAGAACGCTGGATTGAACGCGGACGCCAAGCAGTACGCCAAACAATGGAAGGGATGTTTGAGCTGGGCAGAGCTTTGATTATTTTAAAAGAGCATACGCAGCATGGCCGATTTATGGAAATTGTTAAGAGCCAGTTTGGTATTGGGCATAACGAAACTGCTCGTTTAATTGCCGCTACCCAACGTTTCGCGACCCCGCAAATGCAGAAAGCAGCCCCAAAGCTGATGGATTTAGGCAAATCCAAGCTGCTGGAACTGCTGGTAGAAGAAGATGTGACGCTGATTGGTTTGGCAGAAGGTGAAGAAGTTAACGGTATGACTTTGGATGATGTCGACCGTATGACAGTGCGTGAACTCCGTGCTGCCCTGCGCGAGAGCCGAGAAACGGCGGAAGCGAAAGACAAGGTCATTGCTGACAAGAATAAAAAAGTCGACGAGCTGGCGGAGAAGCTGGAAAAAAGCAAAAAAACCGTGAAAGAACCGGACGCGGCGGATGTGGGCAGCGAGCTTGCCATGCGTCTGACCAGCCTGGAAGTGGGCATCCGCTCGCAGGTCAGCCGCCTGAAAGAGATGTTCGAGCAGATGAACGCGCATACGGAGGCGCACGGTATCGACCACCGCGCCAAGATGGTCGGCACCATCAATCAGATTATTTTGGATTGCGAAACCCTGCGCTCGTCTTTCGCGCTGCCGCAAGATGCGCCGACGGACGATATGCCGGAGTGGTTGAAGCAGGAGGATTGAGATGAATCCCGCATTAAACGAGCGGCTTACTGCTGTGGCCACCCATGCGGACACGCTGGGGCGCGGCGACAAGTCGGCCTATTTGAAGCAGCAGGCGGCGGAATTGGGCATGAGTTTGGCCACGCTCTACCGCAAGCTGGAGGCGGTGGCGGTCAAACCGAGCCGCAAGCGGCGCAGCGATGCGGGCAGGTCGGAACTGAGCCTTGACGAAGCCAAATTGATTTCGTCGGCTCTGATGGAAGCCATGCGGCGCAACGGCAAGCGGCTGATGGCGGTACGGCAGGCGGTGGAAATGCTGCGCGCCAACGGCAAAATCGAAGCGGCGCGGATTGACGAAGAAACGGGCGAAGTGCTGCCCTTATCGGAATCGACCATTATCCGGGCG
>NZ_BCWL01000310.1 GCF_001592185.1 Bergeriella denitrificans NBRC 102155 | reverse complement strand
CAAAGAATCCTATCTAAGTGTAAATTGACAAAATTGGGATAATAAATGAGATGTGGTGCCCATGGGCAGATTTGAACTGCCGACCTCTCCCTTACCAAGGGAGTGCTCTACCCCTGAGCTACATGGGCGAATTGTCTATTGGAGCGGGTGAAGGGAATCGAACCCTCACCGTAAGCTTGGAAGGCTTCTGCTCTACCATTGAGCTACACCCGCATACTCACTTATTGCTCCAAGTAAGAATTTTTTGGTGGAGGGAGAAGGATTCGAACCTTCGAAGCTTACGCAACAGATTTACAGTCTGCCCCCTTTGACCACTCGGGAATCCCTCCAAAAGAGAACGCCATTCTAGGGAAATCCCCACGACGAGTCAAGCGTTAGTTTTCGGAAATCTTGAAAATTATCACAACCGTCTGATTTTTATTTGAATTATTTTAGCTGGATGATTTTCTCATACTTGGCCATCAGCTCTTCGTGGCTTTCCGGATGCTCTTCGTCAATCAGAATACAGTCCACCGGGCACACCTGCTGGCATTGCGGCTCGTCGTAGTGGCCGACGCACTGGGTACACAGGTTCGGATTGATTTCATAGATTTCCTCGCCTTGGGAAATCGCGTCATTCGGGCACTCGGGCTCGCAGACGTCGCAGTTAATGCACTCATCAGTAATAAAGAGCGACATTGTTTTTCCTTTTTCATTAAATTTCAAAACCGATGGGCGCGGATTATAGCACAACCGCTTTGAAAAAAACCTGTTTGCACGAATTTTACATCACGTGAATGATTATCAAATTCCAATCTATTCAATCTCTTGCGCGTACACCAGCAGCTGAAAAGTGCTCATGCCCGAGCGCCCTTCGCGGTAAACTTCCAAATACGGCGGCATCTCGGGCAGCGCGCCGGCTTCAACATAAACCATCGCGCCCTTTTTCAGACGGCTTTGCAGCAGCGCAAACAGCTCTGCCCAGCCGCTCCAGGCAAACGGCGGATCCAAAAAGACCACATCGAAGCATTCGCTGCTGTGTTTGAGGTAGCTCAGGCCGTCTGAAAACTGCGTTTCCACTTGCGCCAGCACCAAATCGCGGCTGTTTTGGCGCAGGGTCTGCACGGTTTGGCGGTTGTTGTCCACCAATACCACCCGCTTGGCATGGCGCGAGGCGGCTTCCAGCCCCAATGCGCCGCTGCCGGCAAAGGCATCCAGCACGGTTTTGCCGGCCAAATCCTGCCCCAGCCAGTTGAACAGCTTTTCCCGCACCATATCCGGCGTCGGGCGCAGCCCTTCTGCCGATGCGAAAGACAGCTTCCGCCCCCGATGCGTGCCGCCGATGATGCGTACCTGATTGCTGTGTTTGGCATTGTTTTTGACTTTTTTCATGTTTGCTCCACGCCCTGGCGACCTGTTATTCCGCGCCATTATACGCTTTCCTGTGGCAAACCGCGCGGGCGGTTCGACAATACGGGCGGGCTGATGAACTTGGAAAACAGGTTTCCGTACCCAAAAACATTTCGTGATGCCTTACCGAAACCATCCGCGCATACAAAACAATGTCATACAAAAAAGCCGTCTGAAAAATGCGA
>NZ_BCWL01000309.1 GCF_001592185.1 Bergeriella denitrificans NBRC 102155 | reverse complement strand
TGCCCGGATAATGGTGGATTCCGATAAAGGCAATACTTCGCCCGTTTCCTCGTCCACCCGCGCCGCTTCGATTTTGCCGTTGGCACGCAGCATGTCCACCGCCTGCCGCACCGCCATCAGCCGCTTGCCGTTGCGCCGCATGGCTTCCATCAGAGCCGCCGAAATCAGCCGGGCCTCATCAAGGCTCAATTCAGATTTACCCGCGTCGCTGCGCCGCTTGCGGCCCGGTTTCACGCTTACCGCTTCCAGCTTGCGGTAGAGCGTGGCCAAACTCATGCCCAGCTCCGCCGCCTGCCGCTTCAAATAGGCCGACTTGCCGCCGCGCCCCAGCGTGTCCGCATGGGCCGCCACCGCAGTAAGCCGCTCGTTTAGTGCGGGATTCATCTCAACCCTCCTGCTTCATCCACTCCGGCATATCGTCCGTCGGCGCCTCCTGCGGCAGCGCGAAAGACGAGCGCAGGTTTTCGCAATCCAAAATAATCTGATTCAATGTACCCACCATCGTCGCGCGGTGGTCGATACCGTGCGCCTCCGTATGCGCGGCCATCTGCTCGAACATCTCTTTCAGGCGGCTGACCTGCGAGCGGATACCCACTTCCAAACTCGTCAGCCGCATGGCAAGCTCGCTGCCCACATCCGCCGCGTCCGGCTCTTTCACGGTTTTTTTGCTTTTTTCCAGCTTCTCCGCCAGCTCGTCGATTTTGGCGGTTTTGGTTTTCATCACTTCGTCTTTGGCTGCAAGGTTTTCGCGGCTCTCGCGCAGGGCAATTCTTAATTCATTGCGGGTCATCCGGTCGATGTCATCCAAAGTGTGGCCGTTGATGTCCCCACCGTCTGCCAACTCGATTAATGAATCGTCATCTTCAACCAACAGTTCCAGTAATTTTGACTTGCCCAAATCCATTAATTTAGGTTGTACCGCTTTCATTTTCGGGTCGATAAAACGCAGCGTGGCATTCATCAGACGTTGTGCTTCGCGCTTGTGCAAACCAAATTCTTTTTCTGTAATTTCCGTAAAACGGCCATGCGGCGTATGCTCTTTAATGATGATAAGCGCGCGCCCCAGTTCAAACATTCCCTCCAGCGTCTGGCGCACCGCAAATCGACCGCGCTCAATCCAAACCGCCTCGTTGTAATTCTCGCCGTTAGCGAATTTCTCCATCACTGCCGCGCTGTGCATAGCTAAATCATTTACCGTTGCACCGACCGCATGACCTAATACTTGTGTTTCCATATCCGTTTGCTCCATTCAAAAGCGACGCCAGCGTCGCTTTTGGCTGTTTGTCTTATTTGAAATTAAAGTCGCCGGTACCTGTCCGGTATTCGATTTCCTTTAAACGCTCCGCCAGCCGCTCCTGTTGCCGTCTGAAACGCTCAGCGATTTGCAGGGTTTTTATACTGTATGCAAAATTCCCGTTATCCAGTTTAACCACCAATCCTTCGCTGATTAAATCGTCCAAATCGCGGCTGACCTTGTAGGCCGGAATACCGAGGCCGTCTGCAATTTCTTTATTGCTGATACCGATAATCGGGTGTGCTTCCAACGCTTTGAAGACTTTTAATATCCGGATATTTTTAACGTCT
>NZ_BCWL01000308.1 GCF_001592185.1 Bergeriella denitrificans NBRC 102155 | reverse complement strand
CGTAACAGTGGGCTTATCCCAATCCGCCAGTTTAATGCGCGATATACACCGCCCAAAAATGCGACACGGGCATCACCAGCAGCAGGCCGGGCAGCATATTGGCGACGGGGAAGGATTTGATGCCCATAATGCGGAAGCCCGTCATCAGCATCATCAGCCCGCCCAGCGCGGAAAAGTCGGCGCGCATATCGGGCGTGGTCAGCGGCAGCACCAGCATAGCCAGGAAAAACAGCGTCAGCTGCACCAGCGTTTGCGGAATGGCGATAAACGCCACCATGATGCCGAGGGTGATGGCGAAAATAGCGGCGGTAAACGCGTCCAAAATCGCTTTGATATACAGCACCGACGGGTCGCCGCTCATGCCCTCCTGCATCGCGCCGAAAATCCCATGCCGCTGACGCAGAACAAAATCACCAGCGAAACATAGTTTTCCAAAAATTTCTCGGTCGATAAATCGCCTTTGGCCGGCAGGATTTTGTCCACCCACGAGCGGGTGGCCGCTGCGGCTTTGTTCAAACCTTTTTCGATGTTGAACCATTCGCCCAGCGCCGTGCCGATTACGGCGGAAAGGCCGACGGCGGCGTAATATTTGACATTGGGCAGCGTGATGATGCCCAGGCCGACGGAAAGCAGACCGAAAAGGGTGGGCAGGTTGGCGCGCACGCGCTCGGGCAGGCGGCTGCCGACGGTGAGGCCGAAGAGCGCGCCGCCGACAATGGCCGCAGCGTTCACCAGCGGGCCGACGGGTAGGGAGGTCATTCGATGTCCTTGTATGAGAAGCGTCTGTTCCGGCTGCCGGACAGGCGCGGCAGCAAGTCATGTGGGTTTGGGCGCGGGATAGGGTAGGTTGCTGAAATATCAAGTATTGCGTAACCCTTATCCTGCACCCGTGTTAAATAACAGGCCGTCTGAAAACAGGCGTTTTCAGACGGCATTTTGTGGGGTAAGGGCGTGATTATACGCCTGTTTTTATTCCGATTCAATTTCCGGCCGGCCGTGCAGCCCCCAGTGCGGCAGCTTGGGAATATCGATATCGAACAGCTCCAGCGCGCGGCCGACGCTGTGGGTCACGATGTCGGCCACGCTTTGCGGCTGCTGGTAAAACGCGGGCACGGGCGGAAACACGATGCCGCCCATTTCGGTTACGCGGCGCATATTGTCGATGTGCGCCAGATTCAGCGGCGCTTCGCGCACCATCAGCACCAGACGGCGGCGTTCTTTCAAGACCACATCGGCGGCGCGGGTCAGCAGATTATCGCCGTAGCCTTGCGCGATGGCGGCCAGCGAACGCATGGAGCAGGGCGCAACCAGCATACCCAGCGTTTTAAACGAGCCGCTGGCCACCGCTGCGCCCAGATTGCCGACGGGATGCACCACGTCGGCCAGCGCGCAGACGGCCTCGCGGGTATAGGGCGTTTCCAGAGCGCGGGTCATTTCCGCACCTTTGGAGACCACCAAATGCGTTTCAATGCCGCCGGTTTCGCGTAAAAGGCGCAGCGCTTCGTAGCCGTATTGAAAGCCGCTGGCGCCGCTGATGCCGATGATGATGCGTCGGGTCATGGGTTGTCCTGTTGTAAGCCGCCGGGCAGGGCGGGGGAATA
>NZ_BCWL01000307.1 GCF_001592185.1 Bergeriella denitrificans NBRC 102155 | reverse complement strand
ACTGAAAAACAAAACATAAAAAAACCCGCAGGGCTTGCCCTGCGGGTTTGCGTTATGCCGTCTGAAAATTATTCAACGGTCAGTTTACCCAAGCCGTCCACTTCGATGACAACGCGGCGGTTCGGTTGCAGACACGCGATTTCTTCGTTGCGCGGCAGGCTGGTGCTGCACTCTACTACCGGGTTGCGTTTGCCCAAGCCTTGTGCAGACATTACTGCAGCAGGTACGCCACGGTTAACCAGGTACTGGCGTACGGTTTCGGCACGGCGCAGAGACAGGGCGTCATTGTAGGCATCGCTGCCTTTGCGGTCGGTGTAACCGATGATGCGGATGGCGCTGACACGCTCGAAGCGTTTGATGTCTTCGGCGAAGCGGTCCAGCTTAGCGTAGCCGGCAGGCAGCATGTCGCTCGGGCCGCTCTTATCAAATGCAAACAATGCATCCGCACCCAAGCTCAGAGATTGGGTTTTCACTTTTTCCGGGCCGCGCGGAGGACAAACAGCATCCTCAGGGAATACGGGCTTCCAGTAGAAGCTGCGGGCGAATTTGTCTTTATCGTAAATCACTTTGTATTGGCAAGTGGTGATGCCTTCTACGCCGGAAGTGTTGTCCGGATCCAGAGGCACGCCCGGGGTGTAGAAGTGGAACAGGTAGTCCCATTCGCGCACGTTGAACATACCTTCGTCGTAGTGCGGACGACCCAGGATTTTATAGATGTCGTCTTTAGTCAGACCCGGACGCATTTTGTCCAGCTCATCGTCGGTCGGGAAAGTACCTCGGTCGTTATTGAAAGTCAGTGAGTAAGGCTTCGGGAAGACCGGCTCGTCGGTCGTGCCGTCGGCCTTGACATTGCTCTTGGTCGCACAAGCGGCCAGCAATACTGTTGCAGCCAGGGCTGCCCATTTCAAGTTTGTTTTCATTTGAATATTTACCTTAATTTCAGACGGCCTACACATCACCGTCCGGTATTTTAAAGGGTGGCGTTTCAACCTCTCGGAGAATGCCATGAGTATACAACAATCTACCGATAAATGGAAAGCCGGTTTGACCCGGCTCCCATTATCCGGCAGGTTATGCCGTCTGAAAAACGACATATCCTGCCCGAGATGTCAGATTACCACTGGTAGCCGACTGCAGCAGTCGCGCCGTAGTTGCCGCGCGAGTTGCCGGAAGCCGTACCTTTGATAATCCAGTTACCGCCGTCGGAGATGCTGGAGTAGCCGATGGCATAACCGGTTTCACCACGGTACACACCGCCGCCGATGGCCATCATGCTCTTACCCGGCAGGTAGGCTTGCGGCAGACCTGCGGTCGCCAAGGCTTGTGCCACACCTGCGTTGGCGCGGTTTTCAACACCGTCGATGCGGCTGTTGACTGCTTTCAGTTGGCCGACATTGACAGCGTCGGTATCGTTGACACCCGGAGCGACGTTGGTAATGCGTACCGGCGCGCCGTTGGTATCGCCGATGGCGATGTTGCCTTCTTGGTCAGCACCAATCTTCGGACCGGTGTCGCCACCAACTTGAACGGTGGTCGCAGTAACGGTATCCACGCTGATGTTGTCGCTCAGGGCATAGGTTACTTTGCCGTTTTCTTGAGCGACAGTCAGGTTCTTACCGGCAGCCATATCAACG
>NZ_BCWL01000306.1 GCF_001592185.1 Bergeriella denitrificans NBRC 102155 | reverse complement strand
TATCAGGCCGTCTGAATATTCCGCAAACCGGATTTCAGACGGCCTCGGCACGTCATGCAGCCGAATCACCGCAACGGACGCAAAACCCCAATATCGCGTTATAATCCCGATACCGCCATGCCCTGCGGCAAACGGCGTTTTACGGACAGGCCGCCCGGATTTTCAGACGGCCGGAAGCGAGAACTTATGAAATACAAAGACCTGCGCGACTTTATGACCCTATTGGAAGCACAGGGCAAACTCAAGCGCATCAGCGCGCCCGTGTCGCCGCATTTGGAAATGACCGAAATCGCCGACCGCGTGCTGCGTGCCGAAGGGCCTGCGCTGCTGTTTGAAAACCCCGTGCGCGAAGACGGCACACCCTACGCCTATCCCGTGCTGGCCAACCTTTTCGGCACGCCCGAGCGCGTGGCAATGGGCATGGGTGCGGACAGCGTGTCCAAACTGCGCGAAATCGGGCAGACGCTGGCTTACCTGAAAGAACCCGAGCCGCCCAAAGGCATCAAAGACGCCTTTGCCAAACTGCCGCTCTTAAAAGATATTTGGAGCATGGCGCCGAATGTGGTGAAAAACGCCCCCTGCCAAGAAATCGTGCTTGAGGGCGATGATGTCGATTTGACCGCGCTGCCGATTCAACACTGCTGGCCGGAAGACATCGCGCCGCTGGTGACATGGGGCTTGACCGTCACCCGCGGACCGCATAAAAAACGCCAAAACCTCGGTATTTACCGCCAGCAGCTCATCGGCAAAAACAAGCTGATTATGCGCTGGCTGTCGCATCGAGGCGGCGCACTCGATTATCAGGAATTCCGCCGCCAAAATCCCGGCCAACCCTATCCCGTCGCCGTCGTATTAGGCTGCGACCCCGCCACCATTTTGGGCGCGGTCACACCCGTACCCGATACCTTGAGCGAATACCAGTTTGCCGGATTGCTGCGCGGTTCGCGTACCGAACTCGTGAAATGTATCGGCAACGATTTGCAGGTACCCGCCCGCGCTGAAATCGTGCTCGAAGGCGTCATTCATCCTGATGAAACCGCGCTGGAAGGCCCCTACGGCGACCACACCGGCTATTACAACGAGCAAGACCACTTCCCCGTATTTACCGTCGAGCGCATCACCATGCGTAAAGATCCGGTTTACCACAGCACCTACACCGGCAAACCGCCTGACGAACCGGCCGTATTGGGCGTGGCTTTGAACGAAGTATTCGTGCCGCTGCTGCAAAAGCAGTTCCCCGAAATCACCGACTTCTACCTGCCGCCCGAAGGCTGCTCCTACCGCATGGCGGTGGTGAGCATGAAAAAACAGTATGCCGGACACGCCAAGCGCGTGATGATGGGCTGCTGGTCGTTCCTGCGCCAGTTTATGTACACCAAATTCATCATCGTGGTCGATGATGATGTAAACGTGCGCGACTGGAAGGAAGTGATTTGGGCGGTGACTACGCGCATGGATCCCGTGCGCGATACCGTATTGGTGGACAACACGCCGATCGACTATCTCGACTTCGCCAGCCCCATCAGCGGCCTCGGCGGCAAAATGGGCTTGGACGCCACCAACAAATGGCCGGGCGAAACCGACCGCGAATGGGGGCGCGTCATCAAAAAAGACCCCGCCGTCACCGCCAAAGTCGATGCGATGTGGCAGGAATTGGG
>NZ_BCWL01000305.1 GCF_001592185.1 Bergeriella denitrificans NBRC 102155 | reverse complement strand
TAAATATTTTTTCAAAGGTCTCGGCCTGCAACCAACTATTTGTTTACACAACAAAAACCCATGACCTCATTCGACTTCATCAACATCATCGGCACCGCCGCCTTCACTCTGGCCGGTTATCTGGTCGGCGTGCGCAAGCGGCTGGATATGCTCGGCGTATTGATTTGCGCCCTGCTCACCGCCACCGGCGGCGGCATGGTGCGCGATGTTTTGGTGGGGCGCACGCCGATGATATTCGTGGAATACGCCCCGCTCGCCGTCATCGCCGTCACGCTGGCGGCGGCTTATCTGTTTAAATTGCAGCACACGCAGAAAAAAGTGCTGGCGCAGGCGTTTGTGTGGGCCGACTCGCTCGGATTGGTGGCGTTTACCCTCATCGGCGCGCAAGTCGGCAAGTCGGGCTGCTTTACAATTTAAACGTCTTCGGCGTGGTGATGATGGGTTTCGTCACCGCGGTCGGCGGCGGCATTGTACGCGATATGCTGGTAAACGATATTCCGGTGATTATGCGCGAAGGCTTTTACGGATCGGTGGCGGTGGTTGTCGCCTTCGTTCTGTATCTGCTCGACCATTTCCGTATGGTCAACCCTTTGACTTTGCAGATTTTATTGTTTAGCGGCTACGCACTCAGAATGTGGGCGTACAAAAAGCAGCTGAGGCTGCCGAAATTGTAATGCGCATATGTTTCAGACGGCCTGTTGATGGTAAGATAGGCCGTCTGAAAAATTTATTATTCTGATAGGGTGTATGGCGTAAGTTACGCACGCGTTTTCCCATGACCCAAACGCCCAAAAACGCGTGCGTGCGTACCGCACACACCCTACACTCCTGTTCTCCGAAAGCGCACCATGACCGACATTCTGAACAAAATCCTCGCCACCAAGGCCGAAGAAGTCGCCGCACAAAAAGCCGCCTTGCCGTTGGAAGAAATGAAACAACTGGCCGCCGAAGCCCCGCCGGTTCGCGGTTTCTACTCCGCCATCCAAGCCAAACACGCGCAAAACCTGCCCGCCGTGATTGCCGAAGTGAAAAAAGCCAGCCCCAGCAAAGGGCTGATCCGCGCCGATTTCCATCCCGCCGAGATTGCCAAATCATATGAAAACGCCGGTGCCGCCTGCTTGTCGGTATTGACCGACGAACCGTATTTCCAAGGTTCGCCCGAATATTTGAAACAAGCCCGAGCCGCCGTATCGCTGCCGGTGTTGCGCAAAGATTTTATGATTGACCCGTATCAGGTTTACCAAGCCCGCGCATGGGGCGCGGACGCCATCCTGCTGATTGCCGCCGCGCTGGAAGCAGAGCAATTGGAGCAGCTGGAGCGCACCGCCCACAAATTGGGCATGACGGTTTTGCTGGAGCTGCACGACGAAAGCGAGCTGGCCAAATGCCGCAACCTGACCACGCCGCTGGCGGGCGTAAACAACCGCAACCTGCGCACATTCGAAGTTTCCCTGCAGCAAACGCTGAATCTGCTGCCTGCGCTGCAAGGGAAAACCGTCGTCACCGAAAGCGGTATCCGCGATAAAAACGATGTTGATTTCATGCGCGGCCACGGCGTGCATACCTTCCTCATCGGCGAAACCTTCATGCGGGCGGACGACATCGAAGCGGAAGTGAAGAAGTTGTTTTAAGGCTGTTGTTTGATGATATAGCCGTTCAACTACAAAA
>NZ_BCWL01000304.1 GCF_001592185.1 Bergeriella denitrificans NBRC 102155 | reverse complement strand
GGCTTGCTGCCTTGTCTCAATCTAAATTGAAACGACTATACTTTACGCACAAATATTGCCGCGTGACGAATTGTCAACAGACCCGATATTTTCAAGCTGTTTTTTTGAAACCGCGCAGGCAGATTTTCAGACGGCATCAGCCCGTAAAGCATGGTAAAATACTGCTTTCGAGATTTCCATCCCACCAGGAGCCGACATCATGTCCATCAAAGACGCTGTAAAACTGATTGAAGAGAGCGAAGCCCGCTTTGTCGACTTGCGCTTTACTGACACCAAAGGCAAGCAACACCACTTCACCATCCCCGCCCGCATCGTTCTCGACGACCCCGAAGAGTGGTTTGAAAACGGCCAAGCCTTCGACGGCTCCTCCATCGGCGGCTGGAAAGGCATCCAAGCATCCGACATGCAGCTGCGTCCGGACGCATCCACAGCATTTGTCGATCCGTTTTTCGACGACCCCACCGTCGTCATGACCTGCGACGTCATCGACCCGGCCAACGGCCAAGGCTACGACCGCGACCCGCGCTCCATCGCCAAACGCGCCGAAGCCTACCTGAAATCCTCTGGCATCGGCGACACCGCCTTCTTCGGCCCCGAGCCGGAATTTTTCGTATTCGACGGCGTCGAATTTGAAACCGCCATGCACAAAACCCGCTACGAAATCACCTCCGAAAGCGGTGCCTGGTCGAGCGGCAAACATTTCGACGGACAAAACACCGGCCACCGCGCCACCGTAAAAGGCGGCTACGCCCCCGTCGCACCCGTTGACGCGGGTCAAGACCTGCGCTCCGCCATGTGCAACGTATTGGAAGAGCTCGGCATCGAAGTCGAAGTACACCACGGCGAAGTAGGCACAGGTTCGCAAATGGAAATCGGCACCAAATTCTCCACCCTGGTCAAACGTGCCGACCAAACCCAAGACATGAAATACGTCATCCTGAACGTCGCCCACAACTTCGGCAAAACCGCCACCTTCATGCCCAAACCCATCATGGGCGACAACGGCAGCGGCATGCACGTACACCAATCCATCTGGAAAGACGGCAAAAACCTCTTTGCCGGCGACGGCTATGCCGGTCTGAGCGATACCGCCCTTTACTACATCGGCGGCATCATCAAACACGCCAAAGCCCTGAACGCCATCTGCAACCCGTCCACCAACTCCTACAAACGCCTCGTACCGCACTTTGAAGCACCGGTCAAACTGGCCTACTCCGCCAAAAACCGCTCCGCCTCCATCCGCATTCCGGCCGTAACCAGCTCGAAAGCCGTGCGTATCGAAGCACGCTTCCCCGATCCGACCGCCAACCCGTATCTGTGTTTCGCCGCCCTGCTGATGGCGGGCCTCGACGGCATCCAAAACAAAATCCACCCGGGCGACCCGGCCACCAAAAACCTCTACGACCTGCCGCCGGAAGAAGACGCCTTGGTGCCGACCGTCTGCGCCTCTTTGGACGAAGCCCTCAAAGCCCTGAAAGACGACCACGAATTCCTGACCCGCGGCGGCGTGTTCAGCCAAGACTGGATTGAAAGCTACATCGCCTTCAAAGAAGACGACGTACGCCGCATCCAAATGGCGCCGCATCCGCTGGAATTTGAAATGTATTACAGCCTGTAAGCGCAGGCTGCGTATCCGAAGCCGTCTGAAAACGCCCGTTTTCAGACGGCTTTTC
>NZ_BCWL01000303.1 GCF_001592185.1 Bergeriella denitrificans NBRC 102155 | reverse complement strand
TTTTTTGCGGTATCGAAAAATAGCCCGTAAAAATGTCGTTAAACGACCGCTAGGGGCTTTCAGCGATTTTTGTCATCCCAAATGTCTATTAAGCCGAAAAAAGCCGTCTGAAAAACGCATTTTTCAGACGGCTTTTTCTGCTTCGTTATCCGGCAAACCGTGTCTTAGCACTCGACCACACGCACGGATACGGGCACGGCTTTTTTCTGCAGGGTCACGGCCAGGCCTGCCAGCGAGGTTTCTTTATAGGTGGCTTTCATATCGCGGCCGGTTTGCAGCATGGTTTGGATGACTTCGTCCAGAGACACTTTTTTATCCATGCCGTCTTCCAGCAGCGCCAGCGTGCCGAGTTTGAGGGCTTTTTCGGCGGCGATGCCGTTGCGCTCGATGCAGGGGATTTGTACCAGTCCGCCGACGGGGTCGCAGGTTAACCCCAAGTGATGCTCCATCGCCATTTCGGCGGCGTTTTCCACTTGTTTGGGCGTACCGCCGATGACTTCGGCATACGCACCCGCCGCCATTGAGCAGGCTACGCCGACTTCGCCCTGGCAGCCGACGTCGGCGCCGGAAATGGAGGCGTTGGTTTTGTACAGAATGCCGATGGCGCCTGCGGTGAGCAGGAAATTTTCCACGCGCTCTTGGCTGGCGTGGGGGTTGAACTTGCGGAAATAGTGCAATACGGCGGGGATAATGCCCGCTGCGCCGTTGGTCGGGGCGGTGACGACGCGGCCGCCCGATGCGTTTTCTTCGTTCACTGCCATGGCATACACCATCGGCCACAGCTGGGTGTTGACGATTTCGGTTTCCCGCAGCACGCGCAATTTGGCAGCCAGCTGCGGGGCGCGGCGGCGCACGTTCAAGCCGCCCGGCAGCTCGCCGTCACCGCCCAGCCCGCGCTTGATGCAGGCGGCCATAATGTCGGCCACTTCGGCCACGCGCCGGCGGATGTCTGCTTCGCTGCAGCCGGCCAGCGCCGCTTCGTTGGCCAATACGATTTCGGAAATATTGAGCTGATTCAGACGGCATTGCGCCAGCAGCTCCGCGCCGCTGCGATAAGGGTAAGGCACTTCGGCGGCTTGGCTGCTTTCCTGGCCGAAGGTTTCGTCGGTCACGATAAAGCCGCCGCCGACGGAATAATACACTTGGGCGGCCAGCTCTTCCCCGCTTGCCGAGTAGGCCAGAAAACGCAGGCCGTTGGGGTGTTTGGGCAGCAGGCGGTCGCCGAGTATCTGCATATCCTGCGCGAAATCGAAGCGGATTTCGCGCCCGTTCAGATACAGCCGCCCGTCTTCGCGGATGCGCCGCAGGCGTTCGGGAATGTCGGCCAGCGGAATATCGTGCGGCAGGCTGCCTTCCAAGCCCAGCAACAGCGCGTCAAACGTGCCATGCCCCTGCCCCGTCAGCGCCAGCGAGCCGTAGGTTTCCGCTACGATGCGGGCGGTGGATGCATCCGCGCCGCTTTCGGCCAACATGGCGGCAAAGGCTGCGGCGGCTTTCATCGGGCCGACGGTGTGCGAGCTGGAGGGGCCGATGCCGACTTTGAAGATATCGAAAATACTGATCATGGTGTGTTCGTTTTCATTTGAATGGGTTGGGACGCAACGGGAACTTTTGCCTTGCCCGTTGCGGCCGGTTAATCTTTGCGCCAAACAGCGGCCGTTATAGTCGTAGAATTT
>NZ_BCWL01000302.1 GCF_001592185.1 Bergeriella denitrificans NBRC 102155 | reverse complement strand
GTCATTTCTGCTACGGCTGTCGGACGAGCATCTGGTCCTCAAAGGAAAAATGCCGTTCACGAAACCCGTCGCTCATTCATAGAGTGAGAGAAACCTTTTATTAAGCCATGTTCTTTGCCTTACAGTAAAGCGACGGTTCCTGTAAAAAAGCCGTCTGAAAATCCTTATTTTCAGACGGCTTTTGATTGAGTCAAACTGCTTTCAAACAACAAATGCCCTTATTGCGCGGCGGCTTTTTCACGCTCCAGCTTCATCACGCCGCGGTGGGTCATGTAGCAGCAGAAAATACAGGCAACGACGGCAAACAGCAGCAGATAGAAGCCTGCGTCCCAGCCGTAGCGTTCCGCCAGAATGCCGAACAGTGCCGTACCGGAGAAGCTGCCCAATACATAGCTGAGCAAACCGCGCAAACCGGTGGCCGAACCTGCGGCAAAAGAAGGCACAAGTTCGATGGTTTGCAGCGACGACAGAAACATCGGCACATAAATCAAACAGCCGACTACGCCCGCACCGATGGTAACGGTGACCAAATCATTACCGCCCCAGTAAGCGAAAATCGCAATGCCGACGCCGACCAGCGTCATCATCGACAAAGGCATGCGTTTGCCTTTGAAATAAGTATCGGTCACCCAACCCGCCAGCAGCGTGGACGGAATCGCCGCCCATTCGAAAATGGCGAACGCCGCCGCCATCTGCCCTTTGCTGAAGCCTTTGGTTTCCAAAAGGTAGAGCGGCAGCCAAGTCAGCACGCCGAAACGGATCATATAGGTGAATACGTCGATAAACGATACGAACCAGACATTGATGTCTTTGACGATGTATTCTTTGAAAATCTGCCAAGTGGTCAAATCAACGTTTTCTTCTTTCGTTACCACCAATTCTTCATTTTGGTTGTTCAGAATCCGGTTCATCGGCGGCAGACCCTCGTTGTAGGTACGGCCCGCGCCGAAAATATAGAACACCAGCGCCACCGCCGCCGCAATCGCGCAAGGCACGATAAAATGCGCCGCCTGCCAGTGTTCCGTACCCAGCCAGGCCACTGCCGCGCCGGAAATCGGCGCAATCAGGCCGCCGCCGACGTTGTGGGAAATATTGAAAAACGCGGTAGTCACGCCACGCGATTTGCGCGGAAACCAGCTGGCCAGCACCACATAAGCCGGCCCTGCGCCCATACCTTGGAAAATACCGTTCAAAATGCACAGCAGCAGGAAAATCCAAAACGAAGCGGAAAAGCCCATCATCAGGTTGACAATGGCCGACATCACCAAGCCGAAAATCATGAAGTGCTTGGGATTGGATTTATCCGCCAATGCCGACATCACGCCCTTGCTGATACCGTACACAATGAGCATGGTGCCGGAGATAAATCCGATGTCTTTTTTGGTAAAGCCGAATTCGGCAATCAGCTCGGGCGACGAGAGCAGGAAATTGTTGCGTAAAATGTAATACGCCGCGTAGCCGATGAAAATCCCGAACAGCGCGTGCCAACGTAAACGGTTGTAACGCTCCAATACCTCCGCCTCCGGCACGGGCTTGCCGGGCTTGGATTTTAAAATAGACAGCATAATCGCTCCTGATTTCAATCAAATGATAAAATGTTGCATATTACATAATTTAATAAATATTACCATCTTTTTTCAAAAATAATTTGCGCTGTATCAGGTTTCTCTATCACCATATTTTCTACATTCATTATGAAAAAGCC
>NZ_BCWL01000301.1 GCF_001592185.1 Bergeriella denitrificans NBRC 102155 | reverse complement strand
GGGCGCAGCAACGCGGTATCATGCTTATTTTCAATGACGATACAAACTGATAAATAAGAAAGACCCCCCTATGTTTTTATGGCTTGCCCGGTTCAGCGACTGGTTTTCCGCACTGAACGTATTCCAATACACCACCTTCCGCGCAGTGATGGCGGCACTGACCGCACTGGCGTTTTCCCTGCTGCTCGGCCCGTGGACCATCCGCAAACTGACCGCGCTGAAAGTCGGCCAAGCCGTGCGCACCGACGGCCCGCAGACCCATTTGGTGAAAAACGGTACGCCGACCATGGGCGGCTCGCTGATTCTGACCGCCATTGCCGTGTCCACTTTGCTGTGGGGCAACTGGGCGAACCCGTATATTTGGATTTTGCTAGCCGTATTGCTGTCCACCGGCGCATTGGGTTTTTACGACGACTGGCGCAAAGTCGTCTATAAAGATCACAACGGCGTATCGGCGCGTTTCAAAATGGTTTGGCAGACCGCCGTTGCGCTCGGCGCGGGTTTGGCTCTGTTTTTCCTGGCCAGCAGCAACGCCAACGATATTTTAATTGTGCCGTTTTTTAAACAAGTCGCCCTGCCGCTGGGCGTGGTCGGCTTTTTGGTGTTGAGCTATCTGACCATCGTCGGCACCTCCAACGCCGTCAACCTGACCGACGGTTTGGACGGTTTGGCCGCGTTTCCCGTGGTGTTGGTGGCCGGCGGCTTGGCGATTTTTGCCTACGCCACAGGCCATGCCGAATTTGCCCGCTATTTGCAGCTGCCTTATGTCAGCGGCGCAAACGAAGCCGTGATTTTCTGCGCGGCGATGTGCGGCGCCTGCTTGGGCTTTTTGTGGTTCAACGCCTATCCCGCGCAAGTATTTATGGGTGACGTCGGCGCATTGGCGCTGGGCGCGGCACTGGGTACGGTAGCCGTGATTATCCGTCAGGAATTTGTCTTGGTGATTATGGGCGGCCTGTTTGTGGTCGAAGCCATTTCCGTGATGCTGCAGGTCGGCTGGTACAAGCGCACCAAAAAACGCATTTTCCTGATGGCGCCGATCCACCACCATTACGAGCAAAAAGGCTGGAAAGAAACGCAGGTTGTCGTGCGCTTTTGGATTATCACCATCGTATTGGTCTTAATCGGCCTGAGCAGCCTGAAACTGCGTTAAACGCCGCACGGCTGGGCGGGCTGGGCGTATTATTCCTTGTTAAACGACGATAAAAAGGCCGTCTGAAAAATGACCACACTTTATGACTTACTCGGCGCAGAACAAGGCGTGGGCGACATCGTGACCCGCTTTTACGATTTGATGGACTTGGAGCCAAAATACGCCGAACTGCGCCAAACCCACGGCGAAACCTTGGATTACGCCCGCGACCGCCTGTACAAATTTCTCAGCGGCTGGCTCGGCGGGCCGCCTTTATATGAAGAGGCGCACGGCCACCCGCGCTTGCGCCAGCGGCATATGCCGTTTCAAGTGGATATGCAGACGCGCAACCAATGGATTGCCTGCTTCGCCCAAGCCTTAAGCGAATTGGCGGTAGAGAAAAACTACGCCGAAGCCATGCTCATCCGCCTGTTTGCCCTCGGCGACTGGATGCGCAATCAACACGAGCCGGACTTCCCTCCGCCGCAACCGCCGATGATGGGCGAGCCCGAAGCGCGGATACCGGAATTGAAAGCGGTGTTGGCGGAATACGGCGTGCAAGGCTTTTTTGAGTAGCAATTGATTTTTCAGACGGCCT
>NZ_BCWL01000300.1 GCF_001592185.1 Bergeriella denitrificans NBRC 102155 | reverse complement strand
TACTCAAAAGGCCGTCTGTTTTCAGACGGCTTTTTTAAACACGCATTCCGTCCGCATCAAAAGAAAAGCAAACAGCGTCATAGCAAATACATCAAAAATTTAAACAAAAAGTCCATGTATCAGCTGCCGATAACCGCGCAGTTCGGCTTTTAGGAATTTAACTATAGACACCAAAAGGCCGTCTGAAAATCCACATTTTCAGACGGCCTTTCCCGTATGCCGTATCCGCTTCAACACAAGCCGATACCGCCGCGCTTTGTAAGCAAGCGCCCTTTACGCCGGCAGCAGCTTACCCGGGTTCATAATCCCATGCGGATCAAGTTGTGCTTTCACCGCTTTCATCAAGGCGATTTCTTCGGGGCTGCGTACGCGCGGCAGCCAATGGTTTTTGATGATGCCGATGCCGTGTTCCGCCGCAATCGTGCCGCCCTGCGCCAGAATATGCTCGTACACGATGGTGTTGATTTTGTCTTCGTATGCGTACGCATCGTTGCTCAACACATGGGGCAGGAAGGTGTTGTAGTGCAGGCTGCCGTCGCCGAGATGGCCGAAGCAGACGATTTCTATCCCGGGAAACGCTGCCTGCAAAGCAGGGGCGCACGCGCCGACGAACGCGGCGACGCGAGAAACGGGTACGGCGATATCGTGCTTGATGCTTGTGCCCAAGCTGCGCTGAGATGCGGAAATATGCTCGCGCAGCGTCCATAAATCGCTGCGTTCCTGCTCCGATTGCGTCAGCACGCTGTTTTCAAAGCCGTGCCGGTAGAGAAATTCGGCCAGCATATCCGGCAGGCCGTCGTGCGGCAGTGCATCGCTCAGTTCCAGCAGCACATGCCATTCCGCGTCAACGGGTTTCTGCAATCGGGAAAACGCCGCCGACAAATCCAGGGCAAAGCGGCTGACCAGCTCGAAGCTCTCCAGCCGCTCGGCAAAATGCCCCTGCACCAGGCTCAGCAACCCCACGGCCGCTTCGATGTCGGGCAGCCCCACCCAAGCTGTGGCGCGGGTTTTCGGGCGGGCAAACAGTTTTAAGGTGGCGGCGGTTATCACGCCCAGCGTGCCCTCGCTGCCGATAAACAGATGCCGTAAATCATAGCCGGTGGTGTTTTTATGCAAAGGCTGCAGGTGGGAAATCAGACTGCCGTCGGGCAGCACCACTTCCAAGCCCAGCACCAAATCGCGCATGGTGCCGTAGCGCAGCACGTTCAGACCGCCCGCATTGCAGGCAATGTTGCCGCCGATTTGGCACGAGCCTTCGCTGGCCAGGCTGAGCGGAAACAGCCGGTCGGCGGCTGCCGCCGCTTCCTGTACCTGCTGCAGCACCGCGCCCGCTTCAACAGTGATGCTGTTGTCGGCCGTGCTGACGGCGCGGATGCGGTTGAGCCGCGACAGATTGAGCAGCACACCGCCCTCCGCCACCGCCGCGCCGCACAAACCGGTATTGCCGCCCTGCGGGATAACGGGGATATGATGCTGCGTGCAATAGCGCATTACGGCCTGCACGGATTCAACCGATTTCGGCTTGAGTATCACATCGGGCGCAGACACAAAACGCTTGCGCTGGTCGGTCAGTAGCTCGGGGGCTTCGGCAAGGATTTCATCGGGGCTGAGAAAGGCGGCAAATCGGGCGGTTAAATCGGTTTTCATGGTTTGTCGGCGGAAAAAATCGTATCGTGGCATCAAAGTATGAAGCGGCCATGCGCTTTATGCTCTCGACGCTTTATATAGTCGTAGAACTT
>NZ_BCWL01000299.1 GCF_001592185.1 Bergeriella denitrificans NBRC 102155 | reverse complement strand
AGGCGGCGCAGAATGCTGTGGAGAATAATTTATTTGTTAATCCGCAGAATGAAGCTATAAAAACATCAGGCTGTAAGACTGCTGAAGAGTGCCAAGCATTACGCCAGGCATACGATAAAGGCACGGTTGCATCAGCCAAATACATCGGCGCACCGACAGTCGATACCCTTTTAAGCGAGCTGTTTCCAATTTATGACTTGGGCAGCAGCTATTACCAAGCAGAAACACCTGCTGACAAAATGTTGGCTTTTATTGCTATTTTGCCTTTTGATAAATTAAGCAGCAGCGCAAAAGGTGCTTATATGAAAGCCAAAGACTTGCTGAAAAACGGCAAGTCATCGGAAGCATACGGATATTTTGTTCAAATAAGCCACGATTTGGCAAGCAACAATGTATCGCTTGCCGTTGCCGGAAACGGGGTTAAGGTTAAAGTGCCTAAGGGGGAAATTCCTTCTCAGGCCATGGCCTCGACATCAGGGCAATACAGAGGAGGCGCACATGCGGATACTAAGAAGCCGATAAATGACCGCCTTGATTCACATCACTGCCCTGCACAATCATGCTACAAAGGTGCACCGATCAGTAGTGAAAATGGACCGGCAATTCAGATGGATCCTGGAGACCATAAACGAACCGCAAGTTATGGTAATACTAAACAAGCAAGGGAATATAGACGTAAACAGCAAGAGCTTTTACAGCAAGGCAAGTTGCAAGAAGCAATAGATATGGATGTAAGAGATATAAAAAGTAAATTTGGTAATAAATATGATAAAGCACTTAAAGAAATGCTGGATTATTCAAAAACTTTAAACCCTAAATCTTTCAAAACAACTAAATAGGAATAAGCTCATGAAGTTTTTAATATTAGATAAAGTAAATGAAAACCTACCGCATTTATTTTATCAGATGGAAAGAGAAAATGTGCGCAACTTATTAAATTCACATTTTCAAGAATTTTATAAAAGCGAATTTTCAACCAATACAACGGATAATTTTTATAGTCTAAATTTACATTGCTATTATGATAATAATAATAGACTTGAAGAAATGGAAATTTTTTGTCCTAATGAGTGTATTTTATTTTCTAATATGATTGAGTTTAACTTATTAGGAAAAAACCAAGATGATGTTATCAAAACGTTATATGAAAAAAATACAAATATAGTAGAACAAGACGATATAGGGATAAATATTCCTAATTTAGGTATTAGCCTAATTATAGGTAATGATGGTAAAACAGAATGTTGCTATATAGACTTATCTGAATTCACAAAAAAAATTCAAATAGCAAATCCTGTGCCTTAAAATGTAGACACTGCCGTCGTTACAGGCATCTTAGGCGGCCAAACCGATATTCAGACGGCCGCCAATACCGTAGCTCCCTACGCCGCCGAACTTATCGGCAAAACATTCAGTCAAAACGGCAGCAACCCAAATCAGGCAGCCCAACTGCTCAGCCATGCCGTATTGGGGGGCTGGTTGCCTACGCCAACGGCAGCAGCATCGAAAGCGGCGCATTGGCCAGAGCAGGTTCGGAAGCCGCAGGCAAAGAAGCCGCCGCCAATCCCGATTTGCTGAGCGAAGAGCAAAAAGCCGCCGTACGCGATTTAAGCAAGCGTAGGGTGGGCAACTCGTTGCCCACCGCTTCAAGAGATAATTACGGTTAAATGACTTTTCTTATCAAAAGCCTGTACACCCTATTTCTTACCCAAGCTCTATAAAGCCGCGCCCTCTGCGCCACTA
>NZ_BCWL01000298.1 GCF_001592185.1 Bergeriella denitrificans NBRC 102155 | reverse complement strand
CAAGCCCCTCTTTGAGCCGGGAAGCCAACGCCGTAGCAGGATTGAAGTTCGACGACTATATCAGCTGCGGCTGTGTTCGTCGGCTACCTTGACTGCCTCTTCGGCATTGTATTCGCTCAATACACCGTGTTTCATCGAGATGATGCGGTCGGCGTGGTGGAAGTATTTGTCGTCGTGGCTGATGGCGAAGACGGTGTAGCCTTGCTGTTTGAGCAGGGGCAGCAGCTCTTCGTAGAAGATGCGGCGGAATTGGGGGTCTTGGTCGGCCGCCCATTCGTCGAGTATCAGCATGCTGCGGTTTTCCAGCGCGGCGGCCAGCAGGGCGAGGCGTTTTTTCTGGCCTTGCGAGAGTTTGCTGTTGAGAATGCGGTTTTTTTCGCGCTTCACTTTTTCGCTCAGCTGCAGATGGTCGAGCCAGCGTGCAATCATGTCTTCGGCGGCATCTGCGCCCAAGTCGCCGATTAGGGTGTCGAAGAGATGGAAATCGGTGAATACGCTGGCAAACAGGCTGCGGTAGGCGTTGCGGTTGGCGTCGGTAATGGCGGTGCCGTCCACCGAGATGCTGCCGCCGTCGGGCAGATACAGGCCGGCCAGCAGCATGGAGAGCGTGGATTTGCCGGAGCCGTTGGCGCCAATCAGGAAAACGGTTTCGCCGCGCTTCAGGGTGAGGTTGACGGGCTGGAGCGCGAATTTCTGCCCGCCCTGCACGGGATAGGCGTAAGTGGTGTTTTCCAGGCGGATGGTTTGCCAGTCGTCGGGCAGGGCGGTGTCGCTGTGGAAGCCGCTGCGGTATTCGGTCAGCCCCAAATCATTGAGCGCGTTGAGGCCGACCTGGCTGTTCATCAGCATGGGGAACGCGCCGATGGCCTGAGAGAGCGGGGCGCGCATGAATAAGACGGTCATGCTGATGGTGGCGGCGTCGGTGATGCCGACCCAGTGGTGGTAGGCGGAGAGATAGAAAATGATGCCGACGGCGGCGAGCATGGAGATGTTGCCCCAGTTGATGGCTAAAACGTGCAGGCTGTCGGCACGCACGGCCCAGTAGCGGTTGCGGTCGGCGGCGGGGGTGAAATCGTCGCGGTAAAAACGCTCGGCGCGGTGGCGGTTGAGCGCCAGCTCTTTGTGGCCGTCCAAGCTGGTTTCGTAGTGGGCGTACAGCTCGTCCTCGTAGGTACGCATTTTGCGGAAACTCTGAAAAACGCGTTTGACGACGTAATTGCTGCCCAGCACCATCAGCAGTAATACGGCGGCGGTGACGGCAAAGAGTTTGGGCGAGAGGTAAACCAGATACAGGCTGCAGCCGAGGGTAAACAATACGCCCTGTACAAATTCGGGCAGGCGGGCAAAGGCCATGCTGATGGAGCGGATGTCGTTGGACAGGCTGGCTAAGAGCTTGGGCTTGCCGGTGCGCTGGATTTGCTCGGCTTGCGAATCCATAATCCGCTTGAGCAATTGGGTACGTATTTCAAAAACGAAGCGGTGGCCGAGACGCGAAAGCTGGATTTGCGACCAGGTGGTGATGAGCAGATAGGCGGCGAGCAGGGCGGCAAACTGCAGCATCAGGCCGCCGGCAGGCGCACCGTTGCTTTGGAGCAGGCGGCCGTTGATAAAGGCCAGCACGCCGATGCCGAACAGGCCGGAAATCAGGGTCAGCGCGAGCATGGCGGCAAACTGGCGGCGGTATTGGCGGTAAATCAGGGAAACGATGTTCATGGGCGCTCGGCGTTGTACAAATCAGGGCGCTATTATAGTGAATTCACGCTATAGTCGGATAAATTATT
>NZ_BCWL01000297.1 GCF_001592185.1 Bergeriella denitrificans NBRC 102155 | reverse complement strand
TCTAAAAATTAAAATCTAAATGATTTAACGCAAAAGCCGTCTGAAAAATCTGCAAAGATGGCGGCTCAACCCTTTTCAGACGGCCTGTAATCCTGTATAAACCAGCAGGAAGCTAAACCGCCCTGCCGGGCGGCGCGGCATAGTGATACAGAAAAGGATACTCTCATGGCAAATATCTTAATTGTGCCGATTTCTGCCAGCGCAGACGGCTCGGCGGTTACCCAGGCGGTAGCGGCTGCTTTGAATACCGGTACTTTTTGCGCCCTCGATGCCAGCGGCGATGCGGAACGCTTAATCTGCCAAGGTAAAAGCGATGATTGGTTTGACGCGGTCGTCGGTGAAACGGCGGCTTTGGATGCGGAAAATCTGGTGGTGGAAGGCATCCGCCCCGATGCGGAAAAAATCTTCCTGTCCACGAAAAACCTCGAGCTGGCGCTTTCGCTGGATGCGGCGGTGGTGTTTGCGGCGGTAGCGGGCAGCCACGATGTGGATTATCTGGTGAAAAAACTCAATCTGGCCAAGCAGGCTTATGTGACTGCGCCGGATGTATTGGGCGGCTTTATTCTCGACTGCGCCCAACCCGGCGTGGGCGAAGCGGTGGCCGAGCAAACCGGCCTGACCTTCTTCGGCTCGAGCGAAAAACTCAACGATCTTTCCGAGCTGCTCCACCGTAGCAGCCGCCGCCTGTCGCCGGCGCAGTTCCGCTACAATATGATTGATTCGGCCGGCAAAGCCGACAAGCGTATTGTGCTGCCGGAGGGCGCGGAGCCGCGTACTGTACAGGCTGCGGTGATTTGCCATGAAAAAGGCATTGCCCGCTGCGTTTTGCTGGCGCCGCGTGCAGAAGTGGAAGCGGTGGCGAAAGAGCGTCATATCACGCTGCCCGATTCGCTGGAAATCATCGATCCGGCTACGTTAATCGAGCAATATGTCGAGCCGATGTGCGAATTGCGTAAATCCAAAGGCCTCACGCCGGAGCAGGCGCGCGAGCAGCTGCAGGATACGGTGGTATTGGGCACGATGATGATGGCGCAAAACGATGTGGACGGCTTGGTATCGGGCGCGGTACACACTACGGCCAACACCATCCGCCCTGCTCTGCAGCTGATTAAAACGGCGCCGGGCGCAAGCATTGTGTCCAGCGTGTTCTTTATGCTGCTGCCTAATCAGGTGGTGGCTTTTGCCGACTGTGCGGTTAATCCGAACCCGACGCCCGAGCAGCTGGCGGAAATCGCTATTCAAACCGCCGATTCTGCCCAAGCCTTCGGCATCGATCCGAAAGTGGCGCTGATTTCTTATTCGACTGTGAACTCCGGTAGCGGCCCCGATGTGGACGCCGTCATCGAAGCGACAAAAATCGCGCAAGCCAAACGCCCGGATCTGGCCATCGACGGCCCGCTGCAATACGATGCGGCAACCGTACCGAGCGTAGCCAAATCCAAAGCGCCGGAAAGCCAAGTAGCCGGCCGCGCGACGGTATTGGTGTTCCCCGACCTGAATACCGGCAACTGCACCTACAAAGCGGTACAGCGCAATGCCAATGTATTGAGCGTCGGCCCGATGCTGCAAGGCCTGCGTAAGCCGGTAAACGACTTGTCGCGCGGCGCATTGGTGGAAGATATTGTGTATACCATCGCGCTGACTGCCATTCAAGCCAAGCAGATGGAAGGCTAAGATTGAGCGTGTGATGGAAAAGCCGTCTGAAACTTTTGGGGTTTCAGACGGCTTTTTTGTGGGTGGATTTCAGGCACTTGTTTGAATATATAGTCGGAGAGTAAATTCTGATACAAGGTGAGCCAACTCCAGAGCAG
>NZ_BCWL01000296.1 GCF_001592185.1 Bergeriella denitrificans NBRC 102155 | reverse complement strand
AAATTAAGTTCTCCGACTATAGCATCCCAACCTACATCAATACTTTACATACAAAAAGCCGTCTGAAAAACCGATTACCGATTTTTCAGACGGCTTTTTCTGCATTATTTACCGCGCATCAGCTCGAAAAACTCATTATTGTCTTTCGACGCTTTGAGCTTGTCCACCAAAAACTCGGTGGCTTCGATTTCGTCCATCGGGTGCAGGAATTTACGCAGCAGCCACATACGCTGGAGCTGGTCGTTCGGTACCAGCAGCTCTTCGCGGCGCGTGCCCGATTTGTTGATGTTGATGGCGGGGAACAGGCGTTTTTCGGCCATGCGGCGGTCGAGATGCAGCTCCATATTGCCCGTGCCTTTAAATTCTTCGTAAATCACATCGTCCATACGGCTGCCGGTTTCTACCAAAGCGGTGGCGATAATCGTCAGCGAGCCGCCTTCTTCGACATTGCGTGCCGCGCCGAAGAAGCGTTTCGGGCGGTGCAGCGCGTTGGCGTCCACGCCGCCGGTGAGGATTTTGCCGGACGTCGGCACCACGGTATTGTAGGCGCGGGCGAGGCGGGTAATCGAATCGAGCAGAATGACCACGTCTTTTTTATGCTCGACCATGCGCTTGGCTTTTTCCAATACCATTTCGGCAACCTGCACATGGCGGGTGGCCGGTTCGTCAAAGGTGGACGACACCACTTCACCGCGCACCGAGCGGCTCATTTCGGTTACCTCCTCAGGGCGCTCGTCAATCAGCAAAACAATCAGTTCCACTTCGGGATAATTGCCGGTAATCGCGTGGGCGATGTTTTGCAGCATCACGGTTTTACCGGTTTTCGGCGGAGCGACCAGCAGCGCGCGTTGGCCGCGGCCGGTAGGCGACACCAAATCGATGGCGCGGCCGGTAATGTTTTCCTCCGCCTTGATGTCGCGCTCGAGCTTGAACTGCTCGGTCGGGAAAAGCGGCGTGAGGTTTTCAAACAGGATTTTGTGTTTGCAGGCTTCCGGATTGTCGCCGTTGATGCTGTCGAGACGCACCAGCGCGAAATAGCGCTCGTTGTCTTTGGGCACGCGCACGCTGCCTTCGATGGTGTCGCCGGTATGCAGGTTGAAGCGGCGGATTTGGCTCGGCGAAACATAAATATCGTCGGGGCCGGCCAGATAAGACGTATCGGCGCTGCGTAAAAAGCCGAAGCCGTCGGGCAGGATTTCCAGCGTGCCGGAGCAGGTAAAACTTTCTCCCTGCTTCATCATCTGGCGCACAATGGCAAAAACGAGGTCTTGTTTGCGGAGACGGTTGGCATTTTCAATGCCGTGAGCTTCCGCCATTTCCAGCAATTCGGAAATGTGTCGGGTCTGTAATTCGGAAACGTGCATAATATTTAGATTGGATATTGGAAAAGGCGGCAGAAAAGCCGTCTGAAAAGATAAGGAAGACTGGCCGGAGCGGCCGGAGAAAATTTTTGCGAAACGGCGATTTTAAGCCCTTGCCGGAACGGTGTCAACGGAAAGGGCGGGGACGGGTATGGCCGCTTGCTTCGGGTATCGGGAGAGATGCGCCGCAGCAGGGCGTTTTCAGACGGCATGGTCGGGTGTAAATATCCGGCTTGCGTCTGAGTGTTTTTAGTTGAGTGATTATGGCCGATATTGAAGTTGGTTTTTTAGGAAGCCGGCTATAGTCTTAATTTAAGACAGAATGCTACGGCAGCGTTTGGCAGTGGGGCATTTTGCTGTTGATAAACCGATATAGACAATACGGCCGCATAAGCGGCCGTATCGGATGATAACTTTCGATAGAGAGTATGAAGCGTCGTCGTGCGGACGTTTTCCGTAGGGTCTGTTGTATAGTCGAAGAAATTAATTT
>NZ_BCWL01000295.1 GCF_001592185.1 Bergeriella denitrificans NBRC 102155 | reverse complement strand
TTAAACGACGATATTTGCAAAACCATGAAATACCTTCTCTTACCCATCATCGCCGCCGCAGCCCTGTCCGGCTGCCAAAGCTATCAGGAAAACCAAAGCCGCCGCAGCAAGATGACGCAGTTTGTCTTAAACCACCCCGTTGCCGCCCAGGCCATCGGCGTGGAAAGCAACCGCTCCGCCAATATTTCCAGCAACGCCGCCCGCTTCGCCCTTCGTACCGGCCTTGACGACTCCGCCAACGGCGACGGCCGCGGCACGCAGGTCAACGCTGTGCGCCATACCTTGTGGCAGGCCGCGATTGCCGCTAAATTCGGCAGCGACATCGCCGAAAAAATCGGCAACGCCTACCAGCCCGAAATGGATGCCCGCGACGGTAAAAACGACTATTACAGCCGCCTGGCCGCCGATAACGCCGTTGATTTACGCAACAACCGCATCGGCCGCCAAATCGGCAGCAGCCAAGAAGACGCCGATATGAAAACGCTGGCGAAAAGCGTGTTATCGTATTACCGCGATACCGGGCTGTGGACGGCCGCGCAAACCCGTGGCGGCTGGCACGTCAGCCAAACCCGCTTAAGCGCCGCCGACTACCGCCGCGCGCTGGCCAACATCGAGCCGCTGAATTCAGACGGCATGACGGCCGACGAGCAGAGCCGCCACAAGCCGGATACCTTCCGCGAGATTAAGCAGTCCGTGCGCGCGCTGCGCCGGGTTGAAGACTAAGCCGCGCCGCGCCCTGCGGCTCGGCGGCATACAGAAAGGCCGCATCATGAATTTCCCCACCCGCTACGTTCCCCACAGCCGCCTGCGCCGCATGCGTAAAGACGACTTTTCCCGCCGCCTGATGCGCGAACACACCCTGACGGCAGACGATTTGATTTATCCCGTATTCGTATTGGAAGGTCACAATCAGGAAGAAGCCGTCCCCTCCATGCCCGGCGTGCTGCGCCAAAGCCTCGACAAGCTGCTGTTTACCGCCGAAGAAGCCCTGAAACTCGGCATCCCCATGCTGGCGCTGTTTCCCGTTGTCACCCGCAACAAAACCGAAACCGCCGAAGAAGCCTATAATCCCGAAGGCTTGGTGCCGACCGTTGTCCGCACCCTGCGCGAACAATTTCCCGAATTGGGCATCATGACCGACGTGGCTCTCGACCCCTACACCAGCCACGGCCAAGACGGCCTCACCGATGCACGCGGCTATGTGTTGAACGACGAAACCATCGACGTTTTGGTCAAACAAGTCCTGTGCCACGCCGAAGCCGGCGCGCAAGTCGTCGCCCCCTCCGATATGATGGACGGCCGCATTCTGGCCATCCGCGAAGCGCTGGAAGACGCCGGGCATATCCATACCCGCATCATGGCCTATTCCGCCAAATACGCATCCGCCTTTTACGGCCCGTTCCGCGATGCCGTCGGCAGCTCGGGCAACCTGGGCAAGGCCGACAAAAAAACCTACCAGATGGATCCGGCTAACAGCAACGAAGCCCTGCAGGAAGTCGCCCTCGACATCCAGGAAGGCGCGGATATGGTGATGGTCAAACCGGGCATGCCCTATCTCGACATCGTGCGCCGCGTGAAAGATGAATTCGGCGTACCCACCTACGCCTATCAGGTATCCGGCGAATACGCCATGCTGCAGGCCGCCATCGGCAACGGCTGGCTCGACGCGGAAAAAGTCATTTTGGAAAGCCTGCTGGCCTTTAAACGCGCCGGTGCAGATGGCATTCTGACTTATTACTCCATCGAAGCGGCCAAAATGCTGAAAAAATAAAGCGGTAAGCAGCCTTAATACATACCAAAGCCGTCTGAAAACTTGGTTTTTCAGACGGCTTTTTGCTGATGCGGTATCGAA
>NZ_BCWL01000294.1 GCF_001592185.1 Bergeriella denitrificans NBRC 102155 | reverse complement strand
GGCATATCAACGAATCGTCGGGCAAAAAGTGCCCGACCTACTGCTATAGTCGAAGCGTAATTTCTTCGACTATTCTAACTGTTCAAAAACTGATACACCGCCGGCACGGCCAATACCGCCAACACCAGCAAAACCGCTTTTTCCCAGCCGTTAAACCGCCACGCGCCGTGGTGTTTGCGCTGCGAGTAGAGAAACAGCAAGACGCCCGGCAGGTAAAGCAACACTGAAAACAGCAGGTATTCCGTGCCCGCCGCATACACAATCCACAGCGCGTACACGGTGGCAATCAGGCCGACAAGTTTGTATTTCAACGGTAATTGCCGCTCAAACGACAGTTTCAGCAGATACGCGCCGATCAGGAAATACGGAATTAAAATCATCGATGTGGAAATCAGCAGCAGGGCTTCATAGCTGTTGCCCGTCTGCCAAACGAGAAACAGGCAGAGCTGCACGGTCAGGGTGGTAAACAGCAGCGAGCCGTGCGGCACTTCGTTGGCGTTCAGCTTGATAAACGAGGCGGGGAACGCGCCGTTTTTCGCGCCCAGATGCGGGATTTCGGTGGCGTAGAGCGTCCAGCTCAGGTAAGACGACAGCACCGACACAATCAGGCAGAAGCTGATCAGCACTTTGCCCCAGCCGCCGACCATGTGCGCCAACACGCCCGCCATCGAGGGATTGGACATTTCGGCGATTTCCGCACGCGGCAGCACGCCCTGCGCCAAAAGCGTAATCGCCACATACATCGCCAGTGTAACGGATACGCCGATGATGGTGGCGCGGCCGACGTCGGCGCGGCTTTTGGCGTGTTTCGACAAGACCGCCGCACCCTCGATGCCGGTAAACACCCACAGCGTAATCAGCATGGTGTTTTTCACTTGGGTCATGATGCCCGCGTCGGGGTTTTCCGGCGTAGCCAGGCTCGCGCCCGTCCAATCGCCCATAAAGACGTCGGCTTTAAAGAAATAGGCAGCCAGGCCGATAAAGACAATCAGCGGAAACACCTTCACAAACGTCGCCGCCAAATTCACGCCCGCCGCTTCTTTAATGCCGCGCGCCACCAGCCAATACACCAGCCACGCTACCGCCGATTCTCCCAGAAACGCGGCGAAGGTGTTGCCCTTGCCGAAGAGCACGAAGTCGGGCGTATCGGTAAACGTGCCCACGGCTTCAAATGCCACCACCAGATAGCCGACGATGCCGACGGTGGTGCAGAGCCAATAACCCCACGCAGAGAAAAAGCCCATCAGATCGCCGAAGCCGGCGCGGGCGTAGGTGTAGATGCCGCCGTCGAGCTCGGGGCGCAGCTTGGCGAGCATGGCAAACGAGATGCCGAGAAAAATAATGCCGATGCCGGTAATCAGCCAGCCGATGAGCAGGGCTTGCGAGCCGGCCACCGCCGCCATATTCTGCGGCAGGCTGAAGATGCCCGAGCCGATCATGGAGCTGATAACCAAAGCCGTCAGCGCCGCCAGCCCGATTTGTGATTTGGAAGACATAAATCGCTTTCTGAAAGAGGGTGGGAAACGGTTTGCAAAACACGCCATTATATAGTGAACACGCGTTTGGGATAAGCAATATAGTTGCCGCGTCCAGCCCGTATCCATGCCAAAAGGCCGTCTGAAAACCAAAACTTTCAGACGGCCTTTTAACCCGGCGGGCGTTTAAACGCCCGACTGCTCCTAAAAAACGTGCGTTCGGGATAAACGATTTAAGTCTTGCTTTATATTTCAGCAATCTATCCCCTCCCCCGCCCCTGCGGGGGAGGGTTAGGGTGGGGGCGGTTGATTTGTAGGTTACTTTAGGCCGGTTACCCCCCATCCTAACCTTCCCCCGCAGGGGCGGGGGAAGGGACAGGCTTCTGAATTTCAACGGGTTCTATA
>NZ_BCWL01000293.1 GCF_001592185.1 Bergeriella denitrificans NBRC 102155 | reverse complement strand
GAATGAGACAAGGCGCAGCAACGCCGTATCATTCCGTGTTCGATGACGATATGCCGTCTGAAAAACCGACAAACACAAAAAATACAGAATAAAGGAAGAAACATGAAAGGCATCATACTCGCAGGCGGCAGCGGCACGCGCCTGTATCCCATTACCCGCGGCGTATCCAAGCAACTTTTGCCGGTTTACAACAAACCGATGATTTACTACCCGCTCTCCGTGCTCATGCTGGCCGGCATCCGCGATATTCTGGTGATTACCACCCCCGAAGACAACGAAGCCTTCAAACGCCTGCTCGGCGACGGCAGCGACTTCGGCATCCGTATTTCCTACGCCATCCAGCCCAGCCCCGACGGCCTGGCGCAAGCCTTCCTGATCGGCGAAGAATTTATCGGCAACGATTCCGTGTGCCTGGTATTGGGCGACAATATTTTCTACGGCCAACACTTTACCCAAACCCTGAAAGAAGCCGCGCAGTCGGTGCAGGAAAAAGGCGCGGCCGTATTCGGCTACCAGGTTAAAGACCCCGAGCGTTTCGGCGTGGTGGAGTTTGACGAAAACTTCAAAGCCCTTTCCATCGAAGAAAAACCCAAAGTGCCGAAATCCGATTGGGCAGTGACCGGCCTGTATTTCTACGACAACCGCGTGGTCGAGTTCGCCAAACAGGTGAAGCCGTCCGAGCGCGGCGAGCTGGAAATCACCACCCTCAACCAAATGTATCTCGAAGACGGCACGCTGAGCGTGCAGCTGCTGGGGCGCGGTTTCGCCTGGCTCGACACCGGCACGCACGCCAGCCTGCTGGAAGCCGCATCATTCGTGGAAACCATCGAACACATCCAAAACCTGCAAGTCGCCTGCTTGGAAGAAATCGCCTGGCGCAACGGCTGGCTCACCACCGAAGAAGTGGCCGCGCTGGCCAAACCGATGGCGAAAAACGACTACGGCCAATATCTGCTGAAGCTGGTTGAAAAGCATTGAAGCATTAAGGCCGTCTGAAACCAAAAACCGTAGGTCGGGCACTTTTGCCCGACAGTTCAAACGGCTTGCAAACCACCTCTTACTGACCAGTGTCGGGCAAAAGCGCCCGACCTACGGTTTGCCGAACATTTAGGAACACCATGAACATCATCGACACCAAAATCCCCGACGTCAAACTGCTCGAGCCGAAAGTATTCGGCGACGAGCGCGGCTTCTTTATGGAAACCTTCCGCGACGAATGGTTTAAAGCCAACGTCGCCGAGCGCACCTTCGTGCAGGAAAACCACTCCAAATCCACCAAAGGCGTGTTGCGCGGCCTGCACTACCAAACCGAAAACACCCAGGGCAAGCTCGTGCGCGTCGTCAGCGGCGAAGTCTTCGACGTGGCCGTGGATATGCGTCAAGATTCCCCGACTTTCGGCCAATGGGTCGGCGAAATCCTCTCCGCCGAAAACAAACGCCAATTATGGGTACCCGAAGGTTTCGCCCACGGCTTTTATGTGATGAGCGAATCGGCAGAATTCGTCTATAAATGCACCGATTATTACAACCCCAATGCCGAGCATTCGCTGATTTGGAACGACGCGACAGTCGGCATCGACTGGCCGCTGGCGGGCGAGCCGTCGCTGTCTGCCAAAGACTTGGCCGGCAAGCCGCTGCACGAAGCCGTAACCTTCTAACAGTTATTTAAAAACAGAGTGATATGGCATTGCAACGCCTTATCCTATTCTTATTTTCAATAACTATAAACTCCTAAAAAACCGAAATATGTCAGGCTTGGCGCGAAACCGATATTTTGGTAGAAAAGTAGAATCTTCAAATGCCGTCATTCCCGCCTGCGCGGGGGTAGCGCAGCGGACTTACGTAGCTAATGACGGCAATCAGGATTTTTGTTTTTTAGGAATTTCACGAT
>NZ_BCWL01000292.1 GCF_001592185.1 Bergeriella denitrificans NBRC 102155 | reverse complement strand
AGGGAAAGGCCGTCTGAAAAACAACGATGTTGTATTTTCAGACGGCCTTTTTCATCTTTTCCACACGGTTTTTCCACACAGTATGCTGCATGCGCCGCGTATCGCTAATTTTGGCCACCCAAATCAGCCCGCAACATCAAACCAATCATGCGGTTGCGCAGCCAGCGGGCGGCGGGGGCGAGTTCTCCGGCCAGCATACCGGTTTCGCCGATGCCGTTGTCGCGCAGCAGGTCGGCGGCGGCGCCGTGCAGCCATACGCCCGCACAGGCGGCCTGTGCGGGCGGTATGCCTTGCGCCATCAGGCTGCCGATGATGCCGCTCAAGACATCGCCGCTGCCGGCGGTCGCCAGGCCGGGGTTGCCGCTGATGTTGGTGTAGCGCGTGCCGTCGGGGTCGGCAACTAATGTGTTGCGGCCTTTTAATACGGTCACAGCGCGGAAGGTGCGGCTGATGCTTTGCGTGGCCGAAACCCGGTCGGCTTGCACGGCGGCGGTTTCGATGCCCAGCAGGCGTGCGGCTTCGGCGGGATGTGGGGTGAGCACCAGTCGGCCGTGCGCTTGTGCCGCAGCGCGCAGTTCGGGCGTGGCGGCGAGCAGGGTCAGCGCGTCGGCATCGAGCAGCAGTGGCTTGCCTGCGGCGCGTTGCAACACGCTGTGCAATACGGCGCGGGCATCATCGTCCAAACCGAGGCCGCAGCCGGCGGCATAGGCGCTGATGTCGTTGCGCTGCAGCAGTTGCGCGGCGGTGGCCAGCATGATTTCGGGGCGCTCGGGAATCACCGCAAAAGGCAGCTGCGTCTGGCAAAAGCCCGCCCAGGTTTTGCCGCAGCCCAGATACATGGCGGCGGTGGCGGCCAAGATTACTGCGCCGCTCATGCCCGCCGCGCCGCCGATGACGGCCAGCGTGCCGTGGCTGCCTTTGTGGCTGTCGGCATCGCGCGGCGCAAAGACATCGGGAAACTGTCGGGCCGTCTGAAAATAGCGCATCTCGTCGCTGGCGGAGTAAGGTTTCGCAAACATCATAAAGCTATGGGAAAATTTGATAAAATGCGGTCAGCAGGCGGGTTTGGTGTCGGATCTACACAGCCCGGTTTTGAACATTTTATTTTATAGTCATTACTATATAAGAAAGTCAATCAGAATGAAACACAAACTCAAAGTATGGGATTTGCCCACGCGCCTTTTTCACTGGATGCTGGCGGCGGCGATAGTCTTTATGTGGTACAGCGCCGAGCAGGGCGGCAATCTGCTGCTGTGGCATCTGCGTTGCGGAGTGTTGATTTTGGCTCTGCTGGTGTTCCGCATCTGCTGGGGGCTGTGGGGCAGCGATACCGCGAAATTTGCCAACTTCGTGCGCGGGCCCAAGCAAATCGTGCGCTATCTCAAAGGCGAAATCACGGAAAACGAGCAGCCCGGCCACAATCCCGTCGGCGCGCTGATGGTGCTGGCGCTGCTGGCGGCGGTAGCGGTGCAGGTGACCACCGGCCTGTTTGCGCCCGATGAAAATACCTTTACCAACAGCGGCTATCTGAACAGCTTAGTCAGCGAGGATACCGGCGCGGCCATGCGGAAAATCCACATCGCGTTTTTCAACCTGCTGGCGGCGCTGGCGGCGGTGCACGTTATCACGATTTTGGCGTATAAGTTTTTGAAAAAACACAATCTGATTACGCCGATGCTGACCGGTTACAAATCGCTGGAAGGCCGCCTGCCCGAGCTGCGCTTTGCCGGCTTGGGCAAGTTTGCCGCCGCGGTAGCAGTTGCGGTGGCCGTGGTATGGGCGGTAGTGAGCGTGGCTTAAGTGTTTCTGTTTAGATTAAATTGTAAAAAGGCCGTCTGAAAATCATGATTTTCAGACGGCCTTTTTGCAATTTAAAGCACACTTGCGGGCTTTATTT
>NZ_BCWL01000291.1 GCF_001592185.1 Bergeriella denitrificans NBRC 102155 | reverse complement strand
AAAAATAATATCCGCCACATCATGATGATTCGAACACACACCGCCCTCTTACTCTGCAGCCCCTTCCTGCTCGGCGCCTGCGTGACCGCCGCGCCACCCTCGCCTGCCACAGCCGCCCACACCGAGCATTTCGCCCTGCCCGACTTACCCGCCGAGCCGCTGCCGCCGCAAAGCATTCCCTATCCGCAGCTCAACGAGCAAACCCAAATCGACCAGATGGGCTTACAGATTGCCCGCCTGGAGCGCACCGTCGAGCAGCTGCAAACCCGCGTGCAACAGCTCGAACGCCGCAGCAAAACCCGCCCGGCCGCCAAAGCCCCCGCCGCGCCGCGCCTGGACGATGCCAAGCTGAAA
This sequence comes from Bergeriella denitrificans NBRC 102155, assembly GCF_001592185.1. Lineage (GTDB taxonomy): Bacteria > Pseudomonadota > Gammaproteobacteria > Burkholderiales > Neisseriaceae > Neisseria > Neisseria denitrificans. The sequence goes on along the minus strand of NZ_BCWL01000291.1, from coordinate 1,547 downwards.
AGCCGCTATCTGGCCGGCGGCGGCAGCGCACCGAGCGACACCGATGCCGTCACCCTCAATGAAACCCGCCTCTACAATCAGGCGCTGAAATACTACCAGCGCGGCAACTTCTCCGCCGCCGCCGCCGTATTGCGCGGTGCCGACGGCGGCAACGGCAGCGAAGCGGCGCGCCGCAATATGTATCTGCTGCTGCAAAGCCAGCAGCGCATGGGCAACTGCGAATCCGTTATCGAAATCGGCGGCCGCTACGCCAACCGCTTCCGCGGCAGCGCCCAAGCACCCGAAGCCTTATACGGCATCGGCCAGTGCCAATACAATATGCAGCAGAAAGACATCGCCCGCAACACCTGGCGCAAGCTGATGCAGACCTACCCCGACAGCGCAGCCGCCAAACGCGCCGCCGTGCGCCTGCAGCAGCGCTGATTTCGGCGGCTCGCGTGTCCGACCCGGTATCAATCGGGCGCAGATTCACCCCAAAGCCGAATTTTCAGACGGCCTTTTACCCGCCAAGCCGTCTGAAAATCCCTTTTTCCTTACCCTGTTTATTTTTCCAACGGAGCAACACATGATTCAAGTAGGCATCATTATGGGCAGCAACAGCGACTGGCCGGTTATGCAGCAGGCCGCCGAATTTTTAGCGCAATTCGGCGTGGCATACGAAGCACGCGTCGTCTCCGCCCACCGCACCCCCGACTTGATGTTTGAATACGCCGAAACCGCCCGCGAGCGCGGCATCAAAGCCATCATCGCCGGCGCGGGCGGCGCCGCCCACCTGCCCGGCATGGTCGCCGCCAAAACCACCGTACCCGTACTCGGTGTACCTGTGCCCAGCAAATACCTGCGCGGCGAAGATTCCCTGCTCTCCATCGTGCAAATGCCTAAGGGCGTACCCGTTGCCACCTTCGCCATCGGAGAAGCCGGCGCCGCCAATGCCGCCCTGTTTGCCGTATCCCTGCTCGCCAACGAAGACCCCGCGCTCGCCCAAAAGCTGGCCGACTTCCGCCGCAAGCAGGAAGAAACCGTCTTGGCCATGACCTTGCCGTAAATATCATGACAAGCCGTCTGAAAATATTAAGTTTTCAGACGGCTTTTTTCGGGCAATCCCCGCTTATCCCGCCGCCCCGGCAGGATAAGCCGTTTAGGTGATACCGCCGCAAGGCTGCAAACATCCGCTCCGCAGCAGATAATTCCATTAAAAATCAATTTTTTTGACACACGCACGCAGCCGTCTGAAAAATTTGACTTGTCAAACGCGGATTTTACCTGCATAATGCCGTTTTTCCTGCCGGTGTAGCTCAGTTGGTAGAGCACCTGACTTGTAATCAGGGGGTCGCGAGTTCGAATCCTGCCGCCGGCACCAGTTTCAAGGAAATGCCGCAGGCGTTTCTACGCCGGTGTAGCTCAGTTGGTAGAGCACCTGACTTGTAATCAGGGGGTCGCGAGTTCGAATCCTGCCGCCGGCACCAATCCAAGCCGCCTAATCTGCAAAGATTAGGCGGTTTATTCATGGGCGCACAAGCCTTATATAGTCATTTAACACAGAATGG
>NZ_BCWL01000290.1 GCF_001592185.1 Bergeriella denitrificans NBRC 102155 | reverse complement strand
GGGCGAGCCAATGCCGTAGCAGGATTGAAGTTCGACGACTATGGAAGCAGGCGGTTATGTGCCGCTGCCGTTTGATGATTGACATAAAGGAAGAACGCCCATGCGGATATGGATTTTGTTGGCCGCGCTGTTTTTAGCGGCCTGTAGCGTCACCACGCTGCCCGAGCCGCAGCAGATTAGCGCGCTGGCTGACGGCGGCCGTTGGTTTAAATTGGAAAAAAACACCGCCGACGGCAGTACCCAAACCAGCCTGCTGGCTGTCGCGCCGGTAGCGGGCGGCCTGCGTTTCGTGCAAACCGATGCGCTCGGCGCACCTTTATCGCGCCAGATTGTCAGCGGCAAAGGCTGGCGCAACGACGGCTTTGTGCCGCCGAATGCCGAATCCCGCCGCCTGTTTGCCGCCATTCTGCCCTTGCTGGCGGCAGACGGCGATACCGCGCTGTACCCCGATGTCGATAAAGTACCATCGGCACAAGGCGCGCTGTTCCGCTACCGCGGGCAGGAAGTCTGGCAGATTGCCGCCCGCGGCCAAGATTTTGAAATTACCTTCCCCGACCGTAGCCGCTGGCTGGTGCAGCCGCTTGAAAACGACGCCAATCATGAACAATAACGCCGCAACCGTACCCGTTTACCTCAGCCGCCCGGCCGTAACCAGCGCCTTGGGCAGCGGCATCCACACCCATACCGCCGCCTTGCTGAACCCGCCCGCGCAACCGCCCCTGACGTTTTCCGAACAATGGGTCAGCGGCAAAAAATATGCCTTCGGCGCCGTTAACGAGCCGCTGCGCCCGTTTGCCGAAGATTTGCCCGAATACCATCAAAGCCGCAACAACCGGCTGCTGTGGCACGCCTTAGAACAAATCGAGCCGCAAATCGCCGCCGCCAAGCAGCGTTACGGCGCAGGCAGAATCGGTGTCGTGATTGGCACATCTACCAGCGGCGTGGACGAAAATATCCCCATGTTCCGCCGCGCCGCAGCAGGCGGGGAGTGGGCAGATTTACCGTTTAAGCAAACCCAGCAGCTGATGGCAGCCCCCGCCGATTTCGTCGCCGAAACATACGGCCTGGGCGGCGTACGCTATGTCGTCTCCACCGCCTGTACCTCCGGCGCCCGCGCCCTAATCAGCGCAGCGCGGCTGCTGCGCTCAGGCATCTGCGACGCCGTCATCTGCGGCGGCGCAGACACCCTGTCGCCGCTGACCATCAACGGTTTCGCCTCTTTGGAAGTCCTTTCAGACGGCATCGCCAACCCGTTTTCCGCCAACCGTAACGGCATCAATATCGGCGAAGCCGCCGCCGCATTCATCATGACCCGGGACGCAGATTTCGACAGCCACATCCGCCTGCTCGGCTACGGCGCCAGCAGCGACGCCTACCACATGTCCACACCGCGCCCCGACGGATTAGGCGCCGCCGCCGCTTTTCAGACGGCCTTAACCCACGCCGGCCTGCAGCCGCAAGACATCGGCTGGATTAACCTGCACGGCACAGGCACGCACCACAACGACAGCATGGAAAGCACCGCCGTCGCCCAAGTATTCGGCCATCATACCTTCTGTACCTCCACCAAACCCAGCACCGGCCACACCCTCGGCGCCGCAGGCGCATTAGAAGCCGCACTGGCTTGGGGCATGGTCGACCACACCGGCAACCCCGAAGGCCGCCTGCCGCCGCAGCAATGGGACGGCTGCCCCGACCAATCCCTACCTGCCATCGCTCTGACCGACCGCAACAGCACATGGCTGTCTGAAAAGCGCATCGCCGCCAGCTCATCATTTGCATTTGGCGGGAGTAATGCCGTGTTGGTGATTGGGTAAGTTGAATGTTTGGTAAAAAAGCCGTCTGAAAAATTTAAGTTTTTCAGACGGCTTTTTTATCTTCACTTCACCCTATATAGTCGGAGAA
>NZ_BCWL01000289.1 GCF_001592185.1 Bergeriella denitrificans NBRC 102155 | reverse complement strand
CTAACGTAAGCTCGGGATAAGACAAACGGTTGAGGAATATAAAATCCGTTGAAATTCAGCAGTAGGTCGGGCACTTTTGCCCGACGATACGTTGATACACCTGAAAATATCAACATCCCAAAATATCTGTCGGGCAAAAGTGCCCGACCTACTGCTATCTGAGACCTTTGCAAAAATATTTAAAATCCCTTATCCCAAACGCACGTTACATACTTCCTTCAAGTGGCTGAGCATAGTCGAAGCCGCTTTCAACGCTTAAGAAAGCTTCGACTGCGCCCAGCCGCCTGTTGGATTTAAAAAGCCGTCTGAAAAACCAATTTTTCAGACGGCTTAATCCATTCATTCCAACACTCACACCCAACCCAAAGTATGGGCAAATACCAGCAAAATCGCCACCGGCGCCAGATAGCGCAAGGTATTCAGCCACAGCAGAATCAGCGTTTTCGGCACAGTACTGCCCTCGCCCGCATCGGCCAACACCGATTGGCGGTCGCGCAGCCAAGCCACAAATACCGCTACGAAAAACGAGCTGACGGGCATAATCAGCGCAGTAATGATGTAATCCCACAAATCAAAAACCGTTTTACCGAAAACCTTCCACTCGGCCAACACGCCGAACGACAATGCAGAAGGAATACCGACCAGAAAAATCGCGCTGCCGATTACCCAGGTGCGGCTTTTACGTTTGGACTCGTCTTGACGGATAGCCGCCGCGATGACGGTTTCCAGCATGGAGAACGCCGAAGTCAGCGTCGCAAAAGCCACCAGCAGCATAAACACGGCAAACAGCACCTCGCCGAAAGGAATTTTCATAAACACGGCCGGTAATACGATGAAAATCAAGCCCGGCCCTTGCGACGGCTCGAAACCGAACGCAAACACAGCCGGGAAAATCACCAGACCCGCCAGCAGCGACACCAGCAGGTTCATCCACATAATACTGTTGCCCGAGCGGAACAAATCTTCTTTTTTACTCAGATACGAAGCATAAGTAATCATGGTGGACACACCGATACTGAGCGCAAAAAACGCCTGTCCCAGCGCAGTCAGCATCGTATTCGGCGTCACATGCGTCCAATCGGGCTTGAGCAGGAAAGACACCCCCTCCATCGCCCCCGGCAGGGTCAGCGAGCGTACTGCCAACACGACAAACAAAACAAACAAAGCCGGCATCATATAGCGGTTGGCCTTTTCAATGCCGTCTGAAATCCCGCCCTTGACCACCCACACCGTCATCAGCATAAACACACCCTGATACAGCAACACGCTCCACGGATTGGCAATGGTCGCGCCGAACAAAGCCTCAAAATCCGCACCCGCACGGATTTCACCCGTCAGCGCGTGCACCACATAATTCAACACCCAACCGCCGACCACACTGTAAAACGACAACAGCACGAAACACGCCGCCACGCCCATACGCCCGATCCACGGCCAAGCCGTACCCGGTGCCAGCGTTTTAAACGCGTCAACGGCATTTTTACCGCTGGTGCGGCCGATATAAAACTCCGCCAACTGCACAGGCAGCGCCACCAACACGGTAAACACCAAAAACAGCAGGAAAAACACCGCGCCGCCGTTGGTACCCGCAGTATAGGGAAACTTCCAAATCGCACCCAAGCCGATAGCAGAGCCTGCCGCCGCCAGGATAAAGCCGATTTTGGACGACCAGGAAACTTGTGTAGCCATAACCGATATTCTCGTCAAACAACCAAAACGCGATTTTAGCAAAAGCCGAACCCGCATACAGACGTAATCCGCAGGCAGACGCAATTATGCAAAAATGGTGCGTCCGCAGCAGAAACCGTCAAACAATCCGCCGAAAATCATTCGAAACCCGCAATATAAATTCCCATAACGGATTTTTTTGGCACATCAAACCAAAAGCCGTCTGAAAACACGCGGCAATCGCGTA
>NZ_BCWL01000288.1 GCF_001592185.1 Bergeriella denitrificans NBRC 102155 | reverse complement strand
TTGTGTACCGAACGCGCCCACGCTCCGCACTAAACCCACAAATCCCAGGCAAACCGCCCGATCATCAAACACAGCAGCACCATAAAGCCGTAGCGCAGCAGCTTGGTGCCGCCGCGCATCGCCAGCCGCGCGCCGATGATGCCGCCGGCCAGGTTTGCCAAAGCCAGCGGCACCGCCCACGCCCACACCACATAGCCGCCGGGCACGAAAAAGGTCAACGCGGCGAAATTCGTGGTGGTATTGATGACTTTGCCGGAGGCGTTGGCCGTCAGAAAATCGTAGCCGTAAAAGCGGACGAACACAAAAGCCAGCAGGCTGCCCGTGCCCGGGCCGAAAATGCCGTCGTAAAAGCCGATTAATGCGCCGAAAAACAAGCCCCACAGCATTTCTTTGCGCGTCAGCGCCGTGGTGCGCACCACCTGCCCCAAATCTTTTTTCCAAAACGTGTAGGCAAACATCACCAGCATGATTACCAGCATCACCGGCTTCATGTATTCGGTGGGGAAATACGCCACCGATTTCGCGCCCAAATACGACGCGGCAAAAGCCAGCAGCGCGGCGGGCAGCAGCATTTTCCACGGTACGGGCAGCTTGCGGACATATTGCCAGGTGGCCGTCAGCGTGCCCGAAAACGACGCCACTTTGCCCACGCCCAATACGGTCGGCACGCCCGTGTTCTGCGGCAGAATATTAAACAGACCGGGAATTTGCAGCAGGCCGCCGCCGCCCACGGCGGCATCCATCAATCCGGCCAGAAAACCGATAACAATCAGGAAATACAGGGTCTCTTCCATCACCATCCGCCGCGCACGATGCAAAATGAAACAGTCTAACAGAGCTGCCCCGCTCCGTCCATTTACCCGCCGCGTGCTGAATATCTGTTTTCAGACGGCATAAAAGCCGCCCGCCGCGCTTTCGCGCCTTGTGAAGTGATACAAGGATTTATTTAACGTGTGTTTGGGATAAGAAAAATGGTTGAACAATATAGCATCCGTTGAAATTCAGCAATCTGTCCCTTCCCCCGCCCCTGCGGGGGAAGGTTAGGATGGGGGTGGCCGACCTAAAGTGACCTGTCAAGCAACTACCCCCTCCCTAACCCTCCCCCGTTAAAGACGGGGGAGGGAATAGGTTACTGAAATATCAAGAATAGCTCAAATTATTTATCCCAAACGCACGCTATTTATCGCGAAATAAAATGAAAACGATACCGCCCCCGCCGATGCTGTAGATTTTTGATTTGAATTCACTATACAATACGCGCTTTGCCTTTTGACAGCTGATTATGGAACACCCTATCCCCGAAGCGCAGGCCGATAAGGTCCGCCACAATATCCTGGGCCGTCTGATTTTTGCCAGCCGCTGGCTGCAGCTGCCGATTTACCTCGGCTTGGTGGTGGTACAGGCGATTTATGCGTATAAGTTTTTGAAAATGCTGTGGCATTTGGTGGTCAATCTCAACCGGATGGACGAAAACACCGTGATGCTGGCGGTATTGAACCTGATTGATGTGGTGATGATTGCCAACCTGCTGATTATGGTGCTAATCGGCGGCTACGAAACCTTCGTCTCGCGCCTGCGGGTGGACAAACACCCCGACCAGCCGGAATGGCTGTCGCACGTTAACGCATCGGTGTTGAAGGTCAAGCTGTCGATGTCCATCATCAGCATTTCCTCCATCCACCTGCTGCAAACCTTCCTGAATGCGTCCAATCTTTCGGAAAAGCAGATGATGTGGCAGTTTATTATCCACATGGGTTTTCTCGTCTCCGCCATCGCCATGGCCTGGACAGACAAAATCGTGTACAGCACCTCGCATAAAGCGCATTAAACCCGCGCGGGAAACAAAAAGCCGTCGCTTCAGTAATGAGTAGGACGGGCATCCCTGCCCGTCGCGTTGCTACAGCAAAGAAAATATAGTCATTTAAAATAAGAATGG
>NZ_BCWL01000287.1 GCF_001592185.1 Bergeriella denitrificans NBRC 102155 | reverse complement strand
ACAGAAATTTGGCTATTTGTACAAAGAAATACATGCAGCCGATCGGGGAAAACGCAGAGTGCCGCGCAATAAAACGGCGTGAAATATATTTACAGGCAACAATATGCCGCAGCCGATGCCGGGCGCGGACACATCGTTTTTCAGACGGCCTGCGGGCAGGGAAAATGTGTTTATTTGACGGGATGGTGCGGGATGGGTGATGGCGGAAAAGTGGGGAGTGTCGGATGGGTAGAGATGTGCATACGTTGAAATTCAGTAACCTGTCCCTTCCCCCGCTCTTGCGGGGGAAGGTTAGGATGGGGGTAGTCGGCCTAAAGTAAGCTGTAAATCAACCACCCCCACCCTAACCCTCCCCCGTTAAAGACGGGGGAGGGGATAGATTGCTGAAAACATAAGGCATTGCTTAAATCACTTATCTTGCACTCACGTTCATCAAAGTGAAAAAAGCCGTCTGAAAAATACCGTGGCGGGTTGCTTAGAAAGCAGTTTACGCGCAAACAGCTTGGGTGGGGTTTTTCAGACGGCCTGCTGCGCTGCGATTGCCTGCGCTGTACGGCATATTCAGGCACGGGCAGGCATCGGCGGGCGCGTTCAACTGACGGCATCGGCGGCGCAAACGGCAGAAGACCAGGCCCATTGGAAGTTGTAGCCGCCGAGCCAGCCGGTGATGTCCATCACTTCACCGATGAAATACAGCCCGGGTCGGAGGCGGCTTTCCATGGTTTTGGGGTGGATTTCTTTGACGTTGACGCCGCCGCGCGTGGCTTCGGCTTTTTTGTGGCCGTCCGAGCCGCTGGGCAGCAGCGTCCATTCGTTCAGGCTGCGGCCGAGTTGCTGCAGCAGGGTGTTGGGTACATCCGCCCATTTGTGCGCGGCATAGGGGGCGAACGCGGGTTGCGCCAGCCAGCAGTCGAGCAGCCGCTCGGGCAGGTGGGGGCAGAGCTGGCGGATGGCGGTGTTGAGCTGGATTTTCTGCCCCGATTTGCCGTGGCACAGGGCGGCGGCCAAGTCGGTATCGGGGGCGAAATCGACGGTAATGGAGTTGCCCGGCTGCCAGTAGCTGGAAATCTGTAAGACAGCGGGGCCGCTCAAACCTTTGTGGCGGAAGAGCAAATCTTCGTCGAATGCCGCTGCGGTTTTGCCGCTGCCGGTGCGGATGCATACCGGTAGTGCGATGCCCGATAATGCGGCTAAGCCTGATTCGGTCCAGTTTTCAAAACGCAGCGGTACCAAGGCGGCTTCGGGCGTGATGATGCTGTGGCCGAACTGTTTGGCCAGCTCGTAGCCGAACGCGGTGGCGCCGATGGCGGGTACGGCCAGGCCGCCGGTGGCGGTAATCAGGTTGCGGCAGCAGAACAGGCCGCTGCTGCTGCGGATTTCAAAACGCGCGCCGTCGGCCTGTTCGGGCAGGGCGCAGACGGCATCGATGCGGCAGCCGGTGTGCCAGGATACGCCGCCTTTGCGGCATTCTTCCTGCAGCATGGCGATGATTTCCTGTGCGCTGCCGCTGCAGAAAAGCTGACCTTTGTGTTTTTCGTGATAGGCGATGCCGTGTGCTTCGACCAGTTGGACGAAATCCTGCGCGGAAAAGCGCGACAGGGCGTGGCGCACGAAGCGCGGCTGCTGCGAAACGTAATAAGGCGAGGCGTCGCCGCCGTCGAGATGCCGGTTGGTGAAATTGCAGCGGCCGCCGCCGGAGATGCGGATTTTTTCACCGATTTTGACGGCGTGATCGAGCAGGGCAACGCTGAAACCGCGCTGCCCGATGCGTGCGGCCGCCATCATGCCTGCCGCGCCGGCGCCGATAATCAGGGTGTGGAAAAAGTGGGGAAGTGGGGACATGGTGCGGAAAAAGGCCGTCTGAAAATGCCGGGTTTCGCTTGGCGGAACCGTGTTTTCAGACGGCCTGTGTGCGGTAAATCGGGCAGCGGTGTGCGCCTGCGGTTTA
>NZ_BCWL01000286.1 GCF_001592185.1 Bergeriella denitrificans NBRC 102155 | reverse complement strand
TAAAAAATGTGAATGGCCGCAGGTATAGCCGAAGAGTAATTTCTACTACGGCGTTAGCCCGCCTTGCAGCATAATTGACTTATCGGCTATGGCAGAGCTGCTGTTTTCAGACGGCCTTTTCGCGTACCGCCAGTTTTTTGAAAGAATTCTATGACCGAACCCGCCCGTTTCAACACCGACGGCCCCAAAATCGGCCTGAGTGTCCGCCTGGCCGAAACCCCCGCAGAAATCGAAGCCGCGCAGCGCCTGCGTTACCGCGTATTCGCCGAAGAGCTCGGTGCCGACATCAAAAGCGAAGACGGCAGAGACACCGACCGCTACGATGCCCACTGCAACCACCTGCTCGCATTCGACGAAGCCACCGGCGAAATCGTCGGCTGCTACCGCCTGCTGACCGCAGAGGGCGCAGCAAAAGTCGGCTCGTGGTACAGCGCAAGCGAATTCGACCTGTCGCCGCTGGCCGGCATCCTGCCGCAAACCGTCGAGCTCGGCCGCGCCTGCATCCACCCCGATTACCGCCACGGCGGCCTGATTATGCTCTTGTGGACCGGCCTGATGAAATTCATGAAAACGCAAAACCTGCGCTTCATGATCGGCTGCGGCAGCATCAGCACCGCCGACGGCGGCCACGAAGCGGCTGGCCTGTACCATCTGTTGAAACAAAAATACCTCGCCCCCGAGCCTTGGCGCGTGACCCCGCTCAACCCCATGAAATGGGACACGCTCACGCCCGCCGAAAAGCCCGAATGCCCGCCCCTGATTAAAGGCTACCTCAAAGCAGGCGCCTGGTTTTGCGGCGAACCCTGCGTGGACGAAGCCTTCAACTGCGCCGACATCCTGATTATGATGGACGTTACCCAGCTCAACGACCGCTACCTGCAACGCTTCGCACCGGATTTATAATCTCCGAAAGCCCGAAAGGCCGTCTGAAATTCTAACTTATTTTTTCAGACGGCCTTTCCGCTTGATTTTGCTGCGTTGTGTAGAGCAATTCCTAAAATCGAATTGCGTAGCGAATGACGGCAGAGCGGTTTGCAAAGAAGTTTTAGAACTTTGCAAAGGTCTCGGCCTGCCCATTTTGATTGTTTGAATTTCACCCTATCTTCCCGTACCCATTCACAATACACACACCGCCCGAACGCACCCACCATGACCACCATCCGCCTGACCTTCCGCCTGCTCGGCCTGGCCGCCTGCATCCTCTACGGCATGGCCGAAATGTTTTTCCTGTTTCCCTTTTACAGCCAAGCCCGCAAACTGCGCGCCATACAGATTTGGTCGCGCCGCGTACTCGCCTCCTGCGGCATGACACTCAAAGTGTACGGCACACCGCCCGAGCGGCGCGGCCAAATGCTGATTTGCAACCACATCTCCTGGCTCGACATCATGGCCGTTAACGCCGCCTTCCCCAACCGCTTCGTCGCCAAAGACGACGTTGCCAAATGGCCGTTGGTCGGCTACCTCGCCACCCAAGCCCAAACCGTGTACGTCGCCCGCAACAAAGGCACGGCGGGCAACAGTGACAAGCTGCGCACCGTCACCGACGCCCTGAAAAACGGCGATACCGTCACCCTGTTTCCCGAAGGCACCAGCTCCGAAGGCCGCAGCATCCTGCCCTTCAAAACCAGCTTCTTCCAAGCTGCCTTCGAAGCCCGCGTCCCCTTCGTGCCCACACTCTGCCGCTACCCAAATCCCGACGGCAGCAGCCCCAACCCCGCCGCCGCCTACTACGGCGACATCAGCCTGTGGCAGTCGATGAAGATGATTTGCAGCCAAAAAAGCAGCATCGCCGAGCTGCACTTTTTAGAACCGGTCTTCCCCGAAGGCGACCGCCAGCAATGCGCCAAACAAGTACACGAGCTGCTGGCCGCCAAGCAGCGGGAATTGGGCTAAAGCAACGGTTTACAATAAAAAAGCCGTCTGAAAACAGGTGTTTTCAGACGGCTTTTT
>NZ_BCWL01000285.1 GCF_001592185.1 Bergeriella denitrificans NBRC 102155 | reverse complement strand
AAAATGTGGATTTTCAAACAGCCTTTTGGCATGGATACGGGTTGGACGCGGTCAGATGCTACTTATCCCAAACGCGTGTTCACGATATCTAGTCAGAGAAATTAATTTATTCTAATATAACAATCCAAACAAAAATACCGATAGTTATTTTTCATCAAAAATAAACCGCTATTTTTAAAAATCTTTTTTCACAGCTTAACGCGCCAAACGCTTATCCTACCGCCTCATCGCGCAAATGCTTAATACTTTTGTCTAGTTTCCACCCTGTTTTTCCTTTACAATCAGATTACCCGCAGCGATACCGAACCGCCGCTGCCGCTCTGTCGGATCGGCGCGGCTGCCGTATGGCCTTGCGGGCGCGCAGTGCCGTATTTTCAGACGGCTCTGATTTTTCCGGATAAGAAAAAAGGAATCATATGCGCCACCTGCCTCTGTCAGCCCTGCTCTTTACTCCCGCTCTGGCACACGCCGCCGATTTCGACGGCGCCACGCTCAGCCTGCTTTGGGGTCTGCCTTTCGCCCTGATTTTGCTCTCCATCGCGCTCTGCCCGCTGCTGATGCCGCATTTCTGGCATCACCATTTCGGCAAAATCACCGCGTTTTGGACCATTCTGTTTCTCATTCCCTTTACTCTGACTTTCGGTACCACCGCCGCCGTCCACACCGTCGCGCACGCCCTGGTGGAAGAATACATCCCCTTTATCCTGCTGCTTTTGGCGCTTTACACCATCTCCGGCGGCATTCTGGTATCGGGCAACCTGCAAGGCTCAGCCAAACTCAATACCGGCATGCTGGCGGTCGGCACCGCGCTGGCTTCCGTCATGGGTACGACGGGCGCGGCCATGCTGATGATCCGCCCGCTGATTAAGGCCAACGAAGGCCGCAAGCACAAAGTGCACGTTATCGTCTTCTTCATCATTCTCGTCGCCAATATCGGCGGCGGCCTGACCCCGCTGGGCGACCCGCCGCTCTTTCTCGGCTTTCTGAAAGGCGTGGATTTTATGTGGACGGTGCAACACATGCTGCTGCCCGTCATCATCAGCGTCGCCATTTTGCTGAGCGTGTTCTACTGCCTCGACAGCTACCTGTTCCGCCGCGAAAACCTGCCGCAGGCCGAAGCGCCCGCAAGCGGCGGCAAGCTGCAGATTGACGGCAAATTCAACTTTCTGCTGCTGGCCGGCGTGGTCGGCGCGGTATTGATGTCGGGTATGTGGAAGCCTGCCCACGAAGGCTTTGAAATCCTCGGCAGCCGCTACGCCCTGCAAAACCTGGTGCGCGACGGCATTCTGCTGGTACTGGCCGCCGTCTCGCTGCTGGCCACTCCCAAGCCCGTGCGCGCGGGTAACGAGTTCAACTTCGACCCGATTGCCGAAGTCGGCAAACTCTTTCTCGGCATCTTCATCACCATCGCTCCGGTACTCGCCATTTTGAAAGCGGGCGAAGCCGGCGCCCTCAGCGGCGTGGTTGCCATGGTACACGATGCCGAAGGCAATCCGATTAACACCATGTATTTCTGGATGAGCGGCCTGCTCTCCGCCTTCCTGGATAACGCGCCGACCTATTTGGTTTTCTTCAATATGGCAGGCGGCGACGCAGCCGCGCTGATGACCGGCAAGCTGCTGCACACCCTGCTGGCCATCTCCATGGGCTCGGTCTTCATGGGCGCGCTGACCTATATCGGTAACGCCCCCAACTTCATGGTGAAAGCCATCGCCGAGCAACGCGGCATCAAAATGCCGAGCTTCTTCGGCTATATGGTGTGGTCGTTCAGCATCCTGGTGCCGGTCTTTATCCTGCACACCGTGATTTTCTTTGTATTGGAACTCTTCTGATAGCGGGTTTGATCCGCAAAAGCCGTCTGAAACATCGATTTTCAGACGGCTTTTTTTATATAACCAGAGAGTAAATTCTGCTACGGTATTGGCTCGCAATGACGCGCCCCGAACCCCTAAGCTGCCCGATTACCGACACCGCCACGCTGCTACCGCACA
>NZ_BCWL01000284.1 GCF_001592185.1 Bergeriella denitrificans NBRC 102155 | reverse complement strand
TATATATAAATGACGACATAACACTATTTACAACCAAATAAAAGCCGTCTGAAAATCGCATTTTCAGACGGCTTTGTCGTTTCAATCTACCTTGATACTTGAGAAGCGGCACAATCCATGACCATTCAGGCACATTCTGCCCGATAGGGAAACTGAATGGCGCCGGCTTCAGCAAAGTCATTTTAGCGGTTGCGTTCGATAAAGCGGTAATAGGTTTCGCCCTCTTGGACGTAACCCAGCTCCACACGGGCGATTTCGGCAATCGCCTCCTGCCCGTTGGCCAAATCGTCCACTTCCGCCGCCAGGAATTTATTGCGTAAAGTGAGCGTTTGGTTTTTCTCCGTTTGCAGCACAAGCTGCTCCTGCAGCTCTTCCATATGCCCGACGCTGCCCTTGCCGAACCACAGGCTGTATTGGAAGCACAGCAGTGCAACGGATAAAACGATGGTCACCCACTTCATACTCGATATCCCGACTTAACTTACTTGCCCAGTTGGTAGAATGCGGCTTTGCCCGGATAGTATGCGGCTTCGGCCAATTCTTCTTCGATACGCAGCAGTTGGTTGTATTTCGCCATGCGGTCAGAACGGCTCAGGGAACCGGTTTTAATCTGCATGCAGTTGGTGGCTACGGCCAGATCGGCGATGGTACTGTCTTCGGTTTCGCCCGAGCGGTGGCTCATGACACTGGCGTAGCGGTTGCGTTTGGCCAAGTCAACGGCTTGCAGGGTTTCGCTCAACGTACCGATTTGGTTCACTTTCACCAGCAAGGCGTTGGCCACGCCTTTTTCAATACCTTCGGCCAAGATTTTCGGATTGGTGACAAATAAATCGTCGCCGACCAGCTGAACTTTGCCGCCGAGTTTTTCAGTCAGCAGTTTCCAGCCTTCCCAGTCGTTTTCGTCCATACCGTCTTCGATGGAGATAATCGGGAATTCGGCAACCAAACCGGCCAGGTAATCGGCAAACTCGGCGCTGCTCAAAGCCACGCCTTCGGCTTCCAAGTGGTATTTGCCGTCTTTGTAGAATTCGCTGGAAGCGCAGTCCAGAGCAAACAATACATCTTCGCCCGGAACATAGCCCGCCGCTTTAACGGCTTCGGAAATCAGCTCCAAAGCTTCTTTATGAGTATTCAGGTTAGGTGCGAAACCGCCTTCGTCGCCCACAGTCGTCGGGAAGCCTTTGGCATCACACAATTTTTTCAACGCGTGGAACACTTCGGCACCACAGCGCAAAGCCTCGCGGAATGATTTCGCGCCTACCGGCATAATCATGAATTCTTGAATATTCAAAGTATTGTTGGCATGTTCGCCGCCGTTGATAACGTTCATCATCGGCACCGGCAGAGCCATCGGACCTGCGCCGCCCAAGTAGCGGTACAGCGGCAAGCCTGCATCTTCTGCAGCCGCACGGGCAACCGCCATGGAAACCGCCAGAGTCGCATTTGCGCCCAAACGGCCTTTGTTGTCTGTACCGTCCAGCTCAATCATGATTTGGTCGATATAAGACTGCTCGCTGGCATCCACACCAATCAATGCTTGGGCGATTTCGTTGTTGACATGCTCAACCGCAGTCAAAACACCTTTGCCCAAGTAGCGGCTTTTATCGCCGTCGCGCAGCTCCAAAGCCTCTTTCTGACCGGTGGAAGCGCCGCTCGGTACGGCTGCGCGTCCCATCACGCCCGATTCCAACAATACGTCACACTCAACGGTCGGATTACCGCGAGAATCCAAAATTTCGCGGGCAAAAATATCAACGATTGCGCTCATGAAAATCTCCAAAAAATAGGAAGGAAAAATGCTCGGGCAGCCTACCCGCGCCGCGTTTTCAGACGGCCTTTCCGGCCGCCTGCCGTGCTGCGGGCAGATTGCCGCTGCGCTGCGGCCGGAAAGCAGGCCCTGCATCGGCAGCCGGGAATACCGCAAAATGGATGCAGCATTCCCAAAGGCGTCATTTTATCAGTTTTTCCGCCCTATAGTCGAAGAAATTAATTTCTGCTACGGTGTTGGCCCGCCTTGTATCAGAA
>NZ_BCWL01000283.1 GCF_001592185.1 Bergeriella denitrificans NBRC 102155 | reverse complement strand
CGACTATAAGAATGAATCAACACAAAAAAAGCCGTCTGAAAAATCCATCAAGCAGATTTTTCAGACGGCTTTTTTGCGTTTACCGATGGCTTAACGTGCGGGTACGACGCCCATGCGCTGTTTCAGCGAGGTTTGCGGTTCGTTGAAGAGGCTGGCGTAGTAGGTGGCGTTGGTCATCACTTTCTTCACGTAATCGCGTGTTTCGTTGAAAGGGATGGTTTCGGCATAAATCGCGCCTTCCAGCGGGGTGGAGGCCTGCCATCTGCGGGCGCGGGAAGGGCCGGCGTTGTAGCCTGCGGTGGCCATGACTTCGTTATTACGCAGGTTGCGGCGGGCGTCGGCCATATACCAGGTGCCCATGCGGATGTTGCCGTCCATGGTGTAAAGCTCGCTCGTGCTCATGCCGATTTTGCCGGCGATTTCACGCGCGGTGGAGGGCATGACCTGCATCAGACCTTGTGCGCCGACGCTGGATTGCGCGCCCATTACGAAGCGGCTTTCCTGTCGGATCAGGCCGTACACCCAGGCGGGATCAACGTTGACCTGCTCGGCGTAGCGGACGGTGGTGTCTTTAAACGGCGAAAGGTAGCGCAGGTTGTAATTCAGCTTGTGGTCGGTGCGGTCGGCGCTGTTGATGGCCATGTCGTAGAACTGGTTGTCGTAGGCCACTTGGGCGGCGGTCAGCAGGTTGTCTTCGCTGAAGCCGCGCGTGGCGAAACGCCATTCCGATTGGGCTTGGGCGCGCATTTTGCTGTTGCCCGATGCTTGTGCGTTTTTAAACAAAACCAGTGCGCGGTGGATGGCGCCGTCGGCAGCCATGCGGTTCAGGCTGTTGCGGCTCGGTGCGGAGACGTTGTTGCGGGTATCGACGCGGCGGCCGAGTTCTTCCATCGACATCACGGCGTAGAAGTTGCGGCCGGACGCGGCAGCCTGCTCATACAGGGCTTTGGCGCGGCTGCTGTTGCCTTGCGCGGCCAGGCTGCGGGCCAGCCAGTATTGCCAAGTGGGGTCTTTCTGCAGCTTGGCGGGCATGGATTGGATGATGCCGGCCAGTTCGTTCCAGCGTTGCAGGCGCAGCGCGGCGCGGGCATACCATTCGAATTGTTCGTCGGTCAGCTGCTTGCGGTCGGTGATGCGGTTGTAATAGGCGAGGGCGGTGGCCATATTTTGGCTTTGCGCTTGATAGTGCCCCAATACGCCCCAGGCAAAGCTGCTTTGGGCGCTGCTCAGGCCGCTTTCCATCGCGGAGAGCGTGGCAGCGGCGGATGCGGATTTGCGTGCTTCGCGGCCGATAACGCTCAACAGGCTGTATTCCTGCGCGCCTTGTGCGCCGCCGTCAAACGGGCTGCCCAAAGCGGCGGCCAGGTTACGCGCATCGGTGGTTTGGCTGTTGCTCAACAAGCCGCGCACGCGGCGCCAGGCATCATCGGTATTCAGACGGCCTGAAGCGGCTGCGGCTTCTACCAGCTTGGTACAGCCTGCGGGCAGGCGGCCGGTGGCTTTCACCAAGTCGGCGGCCTTGCTGTAATCGCCGCTGTATAAATCGGCATAACACTGCACTTCTTGGGCGCGGCCTTTGGCATCGAGCTTACGGTATTCGTTTTGAAACAGGCTCCATTGGCCGCGCGCGCCCAGGCTTTTCAGCCATTCGTTGCGGACGTTTTCCGCCATCGCGCTGTCGCCCGCTTGCGCCAGAAACTGCTGCGCCGTCATATCGTCACCGCGTTTGGCGGCATCCAGCGCACTTTGGTATTGGCTGAAGTCGGACAGGATTTTGGCTTCCGATTCGCTGCAGCGTGCGGGTACGGCAGCGGAAGCATCCGTGTGCACTTGGGGCTGAGTGGTCGAGGCGGGCTGCTTGTCGGAAGAGCAGGCGGCCAATACGGCAGCGGCCAGCAGGGACAGGGAGAAAGACAGGGGGCGGTTGAAATTCATGTCGGCTTTCTGAAATGGCTCAATCGCCGCATTTTAAATGATTTTGCCGCCGATGGTGGGAGATTGATGGAATTTTTACATTGGGGCGCGGGGTTAGTGGGGAGTATCGGAAGTGTGGGTGATATATAGTCGGA
>NZ_BCWL01000282.1 GCF_001592185.1 Bergeriella denitrificans NBRC 102155 | reverse complement strand
TAAAGCCGTCTGAAAATCGCCACCGTAGGAGCGGGGCATTTTCAGACGGCTTTTTCGGCGTGTGGATATTTCCCGCGCTTAATCCAGCGAGCGGAAGCGGCGGCGGAAATACAGCAGGGCGGGTGGGTGCGCTTCGTTGACTTTGATTTCGTTCAGTTCGACGAAAAACACATAATGCGTGCCGACTTGGCTGTGGCTGACGATGCTGCCGTGCAGATGCGCGAGTGCGCCTTCGACTTCCAGCTGGCCGGTTTGGCCGCGATGCCAGATGTGGTATTCAAAACGCTCTTCAGGGGAAAGATTGGTCATGCCGGCGAAATGCTCGGCGATGTCCTGCTGGCCGTCTGAAAGTGTGTTGATGCACAGATCGCGGTTGGCCGACAAAATCGGGATGATGGCCGCTTCGCTGTTGATGCACAGCATAATCGTCGGCGGCGTGTCGGTTACGGAGGTGACGGCGGTCATGGTAATGCCGTAGCGGCCGGCCGCGCCGTCGGTGGTAATGACGTGCACGCCGGCGGCGCAGGAAGCCATGGCATCGCGGAAGGCGGATTTGAGTGTGTGTGTTTGGGTCATGCGGATTTTTTATGTTTATTGCAGCGACTGCTCGATGGCGGCCAGTTGCGACAGCAGCGCCTTCAGCTCGGTCAGTTTTTCTTTGGAGAACACGGCTTCGATGGCGTCGTAGCGCTCATCGACTTTGATGCCTATGGTTTCGTAGAGTTTTTCGCCTTCGGCGGTGAGCTTCAGGTAAACGCGGCGCTGGTCGTTGGAGGGTTTGAGGCGGACAACCAGGCCGGCTTTTTCCAGGCGGGTCAGGATGCCGGTTAAGCTGGGGCGCAGGATGCAGGCTTGGGTGGCGAGGTCTTGGAAATCCAGCGTGCCGTTTTCGGCCAGCAGGCGGATGATGCGCCATTGCTGGTCGGTGATGTTGGCTTGGTTCAGGATGGGGCGGAACTGGGTCATTAACGCTTCGCGGGCCTGAATCAGGCTGATGTTGATGGAGGCGTGTTTGGATTGGTGTGCCATCATGGTTCTCCGGTGTAGAAGTCAAACGGTTGAAGCGTCGCTAAGAGGAGGTTTCCGGAAAAGAGCCGTCCGGAATGGCGGCGGATGATTGGTGGGGAGAGGAAGCGGGCGGCCGGGGCGGCGCGCTAATTTGTTTTGATGATAATGTTATTGTTTTATATTTTGGGGATTATCTTATTCTATTTTACGGAAAATCTCAACCCAATCAGCAGGTCGGCTTTCATGCGCGCCCGGGTTATGCAAACGGGAATGTTTGAAAATGAATTATCTGCTGCGGATGCGTGATGCCGTCTGAAAAACGGTATTTTCGGACGGCATCACGGGCGGTTTGCTTGCCACGGCGGGTAGGCGGCTTGTGGTACACTATGGTCATTGAAAATAAGGGGCCGGAGCAATCGGCATGATGCCGGCTATCCGCGCCGGATGGGCATGGCGTCACGTTGATACCCTGCGGCGGAAGAAAGGAAGTTGTGATGAATCTTTATGCGGTGGCGCATATCGTGCACCTTTTTTGTGCGATTGCTTTTGTGGGCGGTGTGTTTTTCGAGATGCTGGTTTTGTCGGTACTGCACACCAAGCGGGTGTCGCGGGAGGCAAGGCGTGAGGTGGAAAAGGCGATGTCTTACCGTGCCGTGCGGGTGATGCCGCCGGTGGTGGTTTTGCTGTTTCTGTCGGGTTTGGTGATGGTGTGGGTGCGGTATGTGCCGGTTCTGCACCATCCGTTTGATTCGCCGTTCGGTACGATGCTGCTGGCGAAAATCGTGCTGGCGTTCAGCGTGTTGCTGCACTTTGCCGTCGCCGTGGTGAAGATGGCGCGGGGTACGCTCACCGTCGGCTGGTCGAAATATATTCATGCGGTGGTGTTTTCGCATATGCTGCTGATTGTGTTTCTGGCGAAGGCGATGTTTTATCTGGTATGGTAATCATCGGCTGTTGTTTATATCTTATTGAAAGTCCAATGTCTTTTTCAGACGGCATGGCAGGCATGTTATAGTGGATTCAAATAAGAAAGATATAAGGCGGCAAGCCGCAGACAGTACAGATATAGTCGAA
>NZ_BCWL01000281.1 GCF_001592185.1 Bergeriella denitrificans NBRC 102155 | reverse complement strand
GTTAAATTTCTAAAAAACGAAATATGCCAACTTTGGAACGAATGCCGGAATTTTTGTTTTTTAGAAATTTCACTATATAATGCGCCGTTTGCAATTATCCGAAAGCCCGCCATGCATACCGAAGTCGAACTGAAAATCCTCAATCCCCAAATGGCCGACCGCCTGCCCGCCTACGCCACGCCCGGCTCCGCCGGCCTGGATTTGCGCGCCTGCCTGGATGCGCCGGTGACCCTTGCACCCGGCGATACTTTTTTGGTGCCGACCGGCCTGGCTGTTTATCTGCGTAACCCCGATTATGCCGCCGTATTGCTGCCCCGCTCGGGCTTGGGACACAAACACGGCATCGTGCTCGGCAATTTGGTCGGCCTGATTGATTCCGACTACCAGGGCGAGCTGAAAGTTTCCGTATGGAACCGCGGCCGCGAAGCCTTTACCATCGAGCCGATGGAGCGCATCGCCCAGATGGTGATTGTGCCTGTGGTACAGGCCGCTTTCAAAGTGGTGACGGAATTTGCTGCCAGCGAACGCGGCGAAGGCGGCTTCGGCAGCACCGGCAAAGCCTGATGCGGGAGCATTCTATGTCCGAACCTTTACTGCACGAAAAACTCAATACCGAAACCGCCCGCATCGGCTGGCGCGAGCTGCAGCCGCATTTCGCACGCGGTGCGGCCGTTTACGTTGCCCCCGATTTGGACTTAATCGAAGTTGCCCGCCAAATGGCCGCCGACGATACCGCCGCGCTCAAACCCTTGATGGACGCCGGCCGCTTCGACGTGGTCAGCGAAACGCAGGCGCAGCAGTTTTTTGATGAAGACCGCGATATGTGGGCGGTTGTCGTTGCGCCCTGGGTGCTGGTGCAGCCCTGTCGTGATTGATGCATTGACTAATTTGTAAAAAAAGCCGTCTGAAAATCGCTGATTTTCAGACGGCTTTTTGTCGTTCAAATATCGCTATAGTGGAATTCCTAAAAACAAAAATCCTGACTGCTGTCTTTCCCGCCTGCGCGGGGGAAGCGCAGCGGACTTGCGTAGCTAATGACAGCATTTAAAGATTCTACTTTTCCACCAAAATACCGGTATGCGCTCAAAATCTGACATATTTCGGCTTTTTAGGAATTTAACTATGTATTCTCATACGGCCTATTTAAACCAAGATTTGATTTTAGAAAACAGCGACGTGCTCTTTTCTTCAAAACCGTGTTCCGCCACGGCAGGTAAGGCGGCTTCGCGGGTGACGGGCAGCGCGCCGAAGCTTTGGGCCACGGGCATGATTTCGATGCTGTTCACATTCATATGCGCGGGGCGCTGATACAGCCACAAGGCGGTATCGGCAATGTCTTCGGGGCGGATAAACTGCACGTTTTCATACAGCTTGGCGGCGCGTTCGTCATCGCCTTTGAAGCGCACGTTGGAAAACTCGGTGCCGCCGCACAGCCCCGGCTCGATATTGCTCACGCGCACGCCCGTACCGGCCAAATCGGCGCGCAGGTTCAGGCTGAATTGGCGCACATAGGCTTTGGTTGCACCATATACATTGCCGCCGGGATAGGGGTAAGTGCCGGCAATCGAGCCGATATTGATGATATAGCCGGCCTTGCGTGCCACCATCTGCGGCAGGATGCGGCGGGTCAGAAAAGTCAGACCGACGATATTGGTTTGAATCATGGTTTCCCAGTCGGCAAAATCGGCTTTATCGGCGCTGTCCAAGCCCAGGGCAAGGCCGGCGTTGTTAATCAGGCAGTCGATTTCCACATCTTCGGGCAGGCTTTGCAGCGCGGCGGCGATGGATTCGGTCTTGCCCATATCCATCACCAGCGGGCGGAAACGGGCGCCCAGCTCGCCTGCCAGCTCTTGCAGCTTATCTTCGCGCCGTGCCGCGCCGATGACATCGTAGCCTGCTGCTGCAAACGCACGGCTCATTGCCGCGCCGAATCCGGCCGATGCGCCGGTAATCAAAATCGCCATAATCGTATCCTTTCTTTGCCGAAATCGGCCGTCTGAAAACGGGGCGGCTATGCCTGCCGCCCGAGTTTCGGGTATGATGCGCTGTTTCGATATAGTCGAATAACACAGAATGAGACAAGGTAGCAAGCCGC
>NZ_BCWL01000280.1 GCF_001592185.1 Bergeriella denitrificans NBRC 102155 | reverse complement strand
CGACTATATATGCCATAAGAATAAAAGCCGTCTGAAAATATCGCTTTTCAGACGGCTTATTATCATATCAAGCCCGTATCGTGAATAACACAACCGCAGAAAAAAAAAACGGCAGGGAAACAGGACAACGAACTGAATATGCAATTCAAATAAAATCTCAGCAAGCCGGTCTCAGCCCGCCTTAACGCAGCAATTCATCGGTAATCCGCTGCAAAAACGCCACCCGCTCCGGCTTCACCTCTCCGCTTTCGGCAGCTTTTTTGACGGCGCAATCCGGCTCGGCGCGGTGGGTGCAGTTGTGGAAGCGGCAGCTGCCGGCCAAGTGTTTCAGGTCGGGGAAGTAATGCAGCAAATCGGCGGCTTCCAGATGGTGCAAGCCGAATTCCTGCAGGCCGGGGGAATCAATCAGGCGGGTTTCTTCATCTAAATCATATAGTTGGGCATGGGTGGTGGTATGGCGGCCGGAGTCGAGGGCAGCGGAAATATCGCCGGTACGCGCGGCGGCGCTGCCCAAAAGCGCGTTGGTCAGCGTCGATTTGCCCATGCCGCTCTGCCCCAAAAAGATATTGGTCTGCCCCTGCAGCAGCGGCCGCAGGGCTTCAGCGCTCTCCAAGGCGCACACTTCAATGACGCGGTAGCCCAGGGTTTCGTAAAAGCGGAAGGTGTCGCGCCAGGCGACGGTTTCCGGCAAATCGGCTTTGTTCAATACGATAACGGCTTCGATACCGGCGGCTTCTGCCGCCAGCAGGGCACGCTGTACCAGCAGTTCGCTGGGGCTGGGCACGGCGGCGGTGACCACCAGCAGGCGGGTGACGTTGGCGGCAATCAGCTTGGTTTTCCAAGCATCCTGACGATAAAGCAGGCTGCGGCGCGGCAGGTAATCTTCAATCACGACCTGCTCGCTGTTAATCGGACTGATACGCACCTCGTCGCCGCAGGCAAAATCCACGCGCTTTTTGCGGGTGGTGGCGTCGAAAGTCTGCCCATCGGGCGTCCGCACGATGTAGCGGCGGCCGTAACTGGTGATGATTTGGGCGGTATCGGTCATAAGGTTCTGCCGGAAAATGGAAATGGTCGGATAACATCGGCGTAAACGCCGAGGCCGCTGCTTGCTTGATGAAAAGCGGTATAGTCGAAGAGTAATTTCTACTACGGCGTTGGCTCGCCTTGTATCAGAATTGAATTTCTCCGACTATATTTTACCGTATGTGCGCCGCTTTGGGCGGCTTTGCGTTTTTCAGACGGCCTGCGGCGCGGTTTGGCTGCCACAGGCCGTCTGAAAAACAGGCTATTGCGCCGCACGCGGCATCAGCGGGCGTAATCTCTCGCGCCGAAAATGGCGCGGCCGATACGCACATGGGTTGCGCCACAGCGCACGGCTTCTTCCATATCCGCGCTCATGCCCATAGACAAAACATCGGCGGGCACGCCGGCAGCATTCAAATCGGCCAGCAGCATCTGCATACGGGTAAACTGCTGCCGCAGCGCCGCTTCGCCCGCTTCGGCTTCGGCCACGCACATCAGGCCGCGCACCGTAATATTCGGCAGCCCGGCGGCAGCCACGGCCAAAGCCACGGCTTCTTCGGGCGCGACACCGTGTTTGGCGGGGTCGGCGGCGATGTTCACTTCAATGCACACTTGCAGCGGCGGCATCTGCGGCGGCCTTTGCGCGCTGATGCGCTGCACGGTTTTCAGACGGCTGACGGTATGCAGCCAATGGGCGCGCTCGGCCACGAATTTGGTTTTGTTCGACTGTACATCGCCGATAATGTGCCAAACGATGTCGGGCAAATCGGCAAGCGCTTCGGTTTTGCCGTACCATTCCTGAATATAGTTTTCACCGAAATCCCGCTGCCCGGCGGCATAAACTTCGCGGATGTCTTCCGCAGGGAAGGTTTTGCCCACGGCCACGGGGCAGACGCTGCCCAGCTCGCGGCCGGCGGCGGCTTCGGCCGCGCGGATGGCCTGCAAAACGCGCTGATAATGATGCTGCAATACCGACATGGCTCTTTTCCTTATATAATGGCTGCAACCGCCTGCGCCGCCCAAACGGGGCGCAGATGCCGCTTCGGCGGCGGCTTTCTGAGTTTTAATAACAATATAGTCGGAGCGTACATTCTGATACAAGGCGGCGAA
>NZ_BCWL01000279.1 GCF_001592185.1 Bergeriella denitrificans NBRC 102155 | reverse complement strand
TTTTTATGATTGAGACGGGAGACAGTTCATGCAGGAACAGGATAGACATTTGCCGGTGCAGACGGACACGGCGGCAGAAGTGGCGGCGGTTCAGCCGCAGCGGCTGCGTTTTGAATTTTACGGCAATGCTTCCGAGTATTTTAAGATATGGCTGGTCAACCTGTGCCTGACCATCGTAACGCTCTCGTTTTATGCGCCGTGGGCCAAGGTACGCAATCTGCGCTATTTTTACGGCAATACGGCGCTGGCAGGCGGCCGTTTTGATTTTACGGCTCAGCCGTCGCGGATTTTAATCGGGCGTTTGATTGCAACGGCGGTATTTGCGGCGGTGTCGGTATTGTCGCAGCTTGACCCTGCCTATGCGTTGGCCGTGTGGGGCGTGTTCGTCCTGCTGATGCCGTGGTTGGTGCGCTCGACGATGCGTTTTCGGGCGCGTAACAGTAAATACGGGAATGCCCGTTTTCATTTTTCCGCTTCTCTGGGGGCGACGTATTGGCTGTTTATCAAGTGTCTGCTGGTGACTTTGCTGAGCTTCGGTCTGCTGTATCCGCTGGCTTTGTATTGGTTTAAATCTTACCAAATCAATCATTTGCGGGCGGGGCATCTGCCTTTCCGTTTGTGGGCGGGCGTCGGCAGTTATTACAAGGCGGTTATTCTGCCTTATTTGCTGGGCATATTGGCTTTGGCGCTGGTGGTCGGGCTGGCGGGGCTGGCAGGGGGTGTAGGAGGCGCGTGGCAGAATGCCCATCCCGAAACGGCTGTGATGCTGCTCAGTGTGGCGCTTTCTGCAGTATATGTGCTGATGCTGGGCTTTTTTGTGCCGCTGACGCAGGGCTATCTGTTTCGGGCGACTTGGGAAAGCGCGGGCGTGGGACGCAGCTGGATTACGACGGATTTGAATCCTTACCGCTATGCCTGGATTAAATTCAGCAATTATGTGCTGACGGTGGCGACGCTCGGCTTGATGCGGCCGTGGTCGCTGGTGCGCCTGTACCGCTATCAGGCGGCTTCTTTGCAGGTGGAATTGAAAGACGACCCGCAGGATTTGCTGAATATTGCCCAAGATGATCCGAACAGCATCGGTGAGGAGCTTTCCGATGTGTTCGATATCGATATTTCTTTATAAGTAGAAAGCGGTGGAGCAATATGGCTGAAGCTATTGAAGTACGCTATTACGATGGGGCAGGCAACCGGCCGCACCCCGCTAAATTGCGTGCGGACGGAACATGGCTGTATGTCCGCTGCCAAGAAGGCGAAGAGCGGCGCTATCTGTTGGCGGAGGCGGTGTATATTGCCGGCGTCGGTCAGGTGCTGCCTGCGCTGGAGCTGCCGGATGATGCCCGGATTGAGTTTTTGACGCCGAACATACCGCATGGGTTGAAACTCAGGCATCAGAAGCTGCAACACCGCGTCGGCCGCTGGGAAGGCAGCTGGAAATGGGCCGGTATCGGCTTGTTGGTCGCGGTTGGGGTCGTGTTTTCCGTATTCAGATGGGGCATTCCGGCCGCTGCGGCTTATGCGGCGCACCGTCTGCCCGAGCAGGTGCTGGCGGACGCGGGCAATCAGGCGGAAAAGCTGCTGATGCAGATGACCGGGGAAAGCCGTTTGAGCCCGGCGCGGCAAAAAGCGGTATCGGATTTATACTACCGCGTGCTGGCGCCCGAGCGGCCGGCCAAGCTGGTTTTCCGCAGCGGCGGCAAGGTCGGGGCGAATGCGCTGGCGATACCCAACCATACGATTATGTTGACGGACGAACTGGTAAAGCTGGCGGGAAACGATTCGGAAATTTTGGCGGTGTTGGCGCACGAGCACGGCCACCTGCTGCACCGCCACAGCCTGCAGCAAGGCCTGCGCGGTATCGGTAGCGGCCTGTTTCTTCTGGTATTGACCGGCGATACTGGTGATTTAATCACGAGCCTGCCGCTGATGCTGGTTTCCGCGCAATACTCCCAAGCGTTTGAGCTGGAAGCCGACCGTCACGCCGCCGCGTCTTTACAGCGTCTGAACCTGTCGCCCAAATCACTCGGTGTGTTTTTACAGCGTTTGGAACAGGCAAACGGGCAGGGCAGTGTTGTGCCGGTATTGAGCACCCATCCGTTGACGGAAGAGCGTGTCAAGCAGTTGGAGCGTTATAGCCGGTAAGTT
>NZ_BCWL01000278.1 GCF_001592185.1 Bergeriella denitrificans NBRC 102155 | reverse complement strand
TACCAAATCAAACCGCAATCATACGGCGCGGTTCGCGGCGGCTTATTCAACTCAACTATGCTGCCTATTGCCTGGCTGCGTGATATAGCCACATTGTGCACCACAGCAAACGCAAACCACTTCCAGCATATACAGACCGATACAGCCGCCCATTATGCCGCCCCAAGTTCAACGCAGGCGCAGCCCCGTATCGCCGTCGATAATCTGGCTGGGCGTTTTCTGCTTCCCTATCTGCCCGCCGACCACCCAAACCTGCCGGCCGAACTGCCGTCTGACCTCCCGCTCCGTTTTGCACACGCGCTTGCCCGCGCGGTTGCAGGATGTGGACACCAAAGGCGTATCCAGCATACGGCACAGCCTGCGTGCGCCGCTATGGGCAGGCACACGCACAGCCAGCTTGCTGCGCCCTTTGCCGCGCAGCAGCGGCGATACGCTTGGCCGCACCCGCAGCAGAAACGTTTTCGGCGCCGGCCAGATGGCCGCCAATTCGGCCTGCCGCTCGGGCGGCAGCGTCTCCAAAAGCGGCAGCAGCCTGCCGGTATCGTCGCCGATAACAATCAAGCCTTTGTATTGCGGGCGCTTCTTCAAGCGTATCAGCCGCTTGAGGGCGGCAGGCCGCTCGGGCAGGCAGCCAAGGCCGTAGCAGGACTCGGTCGGGTAAGCCACCAGGCCGCCGCGCTGCAAATGGGCTTTTAATTTCCGCTGCGCGGCAGCGGAAAGTATACGGGGAAATCGCATATCGAAACCAAAGGCCGTCTGAAAACGCATATTCGGATTTCAGACGGCCTGCAATCGGGTTAATCAGCGGTTAACAGCTTTATCGGCAATGTCTTTGCGGTATTGCATACCGTCGAAACGGATGTGTGCCAACGCTTGGTAGGCCTTGGCTTTGGCCGCTGCTACATCGCTGCCCAAACCGACCACGCACAAAACGCGGCCGCCGTTGGTGACGATGCTGCCGTCGGCTCCGGCTGCGGTACCGGCATGGAACACTTTGCCGACTTGATCCGCTTCTGCCAAGCCGGAAATCACGTCGCCTTTTTTCGGCGATTCCGGATAGCTTTCCGCCGCCAAAACCACGCCGACGGCGGTTTGCGGGTTCCACTCGGCGACGGTGCGGTTTAATTTGCCGTCAATCGCGGCTTCAACCAAATCCACCAAATCGCTGTTTAAGCGACTCATAATCGGTTGGGTTTCCGGATCTCCGAAGCGGCAGTTGAATTCAATGGTATAAGGCGCACCGTTTTGATCAATCATCAAGCCGGCATACAGAAAGCCGGTAAATTCATGGCCTTCCGCCTTCATACCCGCCACGGTAGGCAGGATGATTTCATTCATGGCGCGTTCGTACACATCGGAAGTCACCACCGGCGCGGGGCTGTAAGCGCCCATACCGCCGGTATTCGGGCCTTTATCGCCGTCGAGCAGGCGCTTATGGTCTTGACTGGTGGCCATCGGCAAAACATGATTGCCGTCCACCATCACGATAAAGCTGGCCTCTTCGCCCTGCAAAAAGTCTTCAATCACCACGCGCGCGCCGGCATTGCCCATTTTATTGCCCAGCAGCATATCGTCGATGGCGGCGTGCGCTTCTTCCAGAGTCATCGCCACAATCACGCCTTTGCCCGCCGCCAAACCGTCGGCCTTAATCACAATCGGCGCGCCTTTTTTATCCACATAAGCATGCGCCTGCGCGGCATCTTCAAAAGTTTGGTATTGCGCGGTCGGAATGCCGTATTTGGCCATAAACGCCTTGGCAAAATCTTTGGAGCTTTCGAGCTGGGCGGCGTATTGCGTCGGGCCGAAAATTTTCAAACCGGCCGCGCGGAAATCGTCCACCACACCGGCCGCCAGCGGCGCTTCGGGGCCGACCACGGTAAACGCAACATCTTCTTTGCGGCAGAAATCAATCAAATCAGCATGCGCGCTCAATGCGATATTTTGCAGCTTGGGCTCAACCGCTGTACCGGCATTGCCCGGCGCGACAAATACGGTTTCCACTTTCGGCGATTGCGCCAGCTTCCAAGCCAAAGCGTGCTCGCGGCCGCCATTGCCGATAACGAGTAATTTCATGCTGATTCCTTAATCCGTGCAAATGTAAAATACCTGCCGCGCTACCGTGTATAGTCAAAGCGTCATTTCTGATACAAGG
>NZ_BCWL01000277.1 GCF_001592185.1 Bergeriella denitrificans NBRC 102155 | reverse complement strand
CCTTGTCTCAATCTAAATTGAAACGACTATACAATCCACACTCATCATCTTCTTACTCGATAAATAAAAAAGCCGTCTGAAAACAACGTTTTTCAGACGGCTTTTTTGTGCATCTTTCGGCTTAGTCGGCAGCGTGCCAGGGCTTTTGGGCGCCTGCGTGGAAGCTGGGCTTTTCACCGCCCCACAGCGTGTCGATGTCGTAGAAGTCGCGCACAGCCGGCAGCATGACGTGTACCACCAAATCGCCCGCGTCCACCAGCGTCCATTCGCCGGTATCGCCTTCGGTGCTTAAAATTTCAAAACCGGCTTCTTTCAAATCGACGGCTACATTGTTGGCCAGCGCTTTAACCTGGCGGGTGGAGTCGCCGCTGGCGATAATCATACGCGCAAACAGCGAGGTTTTTTCTTGGGTTTCCAATACTGAAATATCTTTGGCTTTGATGTCTTCCAGCGCGTTGATGGCGACGTCGACCATTTTTTGCAGGTCGAGCAATTCCTGTTCGTTCATGATGTTTCCGGATAAATCTGTTGAATGGGTGGGATTATATAGATAAGCAGATGAATTTCCAAGACAAGGCCGTCTGAAACGGTATTTTCAGACGGCCTTGTGATGATTTTGCGGATACAGCTCCGCTATTTCGTAGTCCCACAAGACAGCGGCGCGGGCGTGATATAGTCGTCGAACTTAAATTCTGCTATGGCGTTAGTTCGCCGCCTTGTAGCAGAATTGAATTTCTCCGACTATACGGGCGCGTAGGATGGGCAAAGCCGTCTGAAAAATGATAGCACGCAAGGCATGATGCTGAATATTCTGCACGGCTTGCGTTATGATAGAGCTTTGCCGATATTCGGAGCCGACGATGCCCGACGATTTTCTGCTGGCAGTCATTAATTTCGCCACGTCCACCCTGACCGCGATTACCGGCGCGGGCGGCGGGATGATTTTGATTGCTGTGATGCCGTTTTTTATCGCGCCGCAGGCCATGATTCCGCTGCACGGCGCAACGCAGCTTTCCAGCAATGCCAGCCGCGCGTGGTTTGGGCGCAAGAGTATTGATTTCGGTGACTTCCGCCCTTTTCTCATCGGCTCGCTGGCCGGCGCGGCGGCGTTCGGGGTGCTGGTGAATTTTCTGCGGCTCGACAGCGTGCCGCTGTTTATCGGCGTGTATATTTTATTGTCGCTGTGGTCGGCGCGTTTCAATCATTTTATCCGCAATTTTGAGAATTTTTACGTCATCGGTTTTATGCAAACCGGCTTGAGCGTTTTTGTCGGCGCGCCGGGCCCGCTGGCGTTGGCGATGCTGCACCGCCGCCATGCTGACACCGATACGGTGGTCAGCACCGCCGCGCTGATGATGGCGGTCAGCCATGTGTTGAAAATGCCGGTGTATGTGTGGCTGGGCTTTCGCTTTTCCGAATACCTGCCCTTGATGCTGATGATGATTGCGGCGGCCGCGCTCGGCTCTTATGCGGGCACGCGCCTGCGCCATTTGATTCCCGCCGCCGTATTGAAAAAAATCCTGCATTGGCTGCTGACGCTGCTGGCGGTGCAGTTAATCGCGGCAACGGCGTGGCGGCAGGGCTGGCTGGGGCTGTAAGGCCGTCTGAAAATGCGCTATGGGGCAGCAGGCGAAACTGAAAATCAGATAAGGCCGTGATTAAGGTGTTTTAGATTGGGGGCATTGGGCTGCTCAAGCCGATGGCGCGGCAGACGGTGCTATATCCACAGCCGGACGCCGATAACCGGCATCACGCTGCCCAGCAGCGCAAAGCCCGCGCCGTATAATCCCGCTGCGGCGGCGGAGCGTTGGGCGGCTTGCGGCTGCCATAAGGCCAAGACCAGCGAAGCCGCCAGCATGCCGGCGCTGCACCACACATAGAGCAGCCACAGCATCACGCTTTCGCTGTTGCCGTTTGCCGCTGCTTGGTGGATGTAGGCAAACAGCAGCAGATACAGCCCCAACGCCGTCGCCGCCGCGCCGCTGCATACGGCCGGGCGGACTTTGACAGTGGCAGGCAGATACACGGCATACGCAGCGGCGGCCGCCAATGCCAGCCACAAACCGCCTGCGCCTTGAGCGGCGGGCAGGGGCAGGTTTTGCAACAGGGCGGGCATCAGAAAGGCTACGGCGGCAAGCGCTTGGGCGGTGCGGTATTCGCGCGGCGGGGTGGGGAGCATGGTTAACCTGCAACGGT
>NZ_BCWL01000276.1 GCF_001592185.1 Bergeriella denitrificans NBRC 102155 | reverse complement strand
ATCGGTATGGCACGATTTTCAGACGGCCTGTTGCGCTTGCCATTGCCGCTGATTACGCCGTTTGCTGCGGTATATCAGCCATAGTGTAGGACAAATCTGCTGCGGCTTATTGTTTGGTGCGTGCGGGCTTTAATCCCGGTGCTCATGCCGTCTGAAAACCCAGATGCCCATGTGCATGGTCTGCACTTGGTCTGCGCTTGTGTAATTAAATTTCTCAGATGGTACGCAAAATGCGCGCCATTGTCCTTGAGGCAGATTAAATAATTGCGGGCTGCGCTTGGCGTTCACCAGCAGCAGCCATTCGCCGTCGATTGCCACCTGCATGGCTTTGCGGCTGCGGTCGTGCCAGCCGGCTTCGGTCATGGCGCTGCCTTCGGTGTCCAGCCAGCGGACGTTTTGCGGCTGCCACCAGCAATCAGCGGTAAGGCTGCGGATGAGGGCGCGGGTTTCGGCCAGTTTGGCAACATAATCCTGTAGCGGGTGGCGCGTCGGCGGCCAATTCAGCCAGGCCAGGGCGTTGTCTTGGCAATAGCTGTTGTTGTTGCCCTGCTGGCTGTTGCCGAATTCATCGCCGCCCAGCAGCATGGGCGTGCCGGCGGAGAGCATCAGCGAGGCGAGCAGGGCTTGGGCGGTATGCGTGCGCGCTTCTAAAATCGCGGGGTCGTCGCTCGGGCCTTCGATGCCGTGGTTGTCGCTGATGTTGTCGTGGTGGCCGTCGCGGTTGCCTTCGCCGTTGGCGTGGTTGTGTTTTTCGTTGTAGCTGACCAAGTCGTTGAGGGTGAAGCCGTCGTGGGCAGTGATGAAGTTGATGCCGGCAGAAGGGCGGCGGCCGTTGTGTCCGAACAGGTCGGACGAGCCGGAGAGCCGCTCGGCAAATGCGCCTAACTGACCGCTTTCCCGCACCCAAAACGCCCGCATATCGTCGCGGAAGCGGCCGTTCCACTCGGCAAAGGGGTGCGGAAAACTGCCGAGGCGGTAGCCATCCGGCCCCAAATCCCAGGCTTCGGTAATCAGCTTGCATTGTGCGATGACGGGGTCTTGATAGAGCAGGTTGAGCAGGCGGCTTTCGGCTTGGAAGTGCGGCTCGCGGGCTAAGATGCTGCCCAGGTCGAAACGGAAGCCGTCGATGCGGAAGGTTTCCGCCCAGTAGCGCAGGCTGTCGGCAATCCAGCGGGCGACATCGCGCTGCGCTGCTTTAAGCGTGTTGCCGCAGCCCGACCAGTTTTCATAATCGCCGTCGCCGCGCACCCAATACCAGGAGAGATTATCGAAGCCGCGCTGGCACAGCATGGGGCCGTGCCGGTCTTGGTCGGCGGTGTGGTTGTACACCACGTCCAAAATCACTTCCAAGCCGGCGCGGTGTAGTGCTTTGACGGCGGTTTTTAGTTCCTCCGCCGCACGCCCGTCATCGGCGGCATAGCCCGGCTCGGGGGCGAAAGGGGCATAGGTGTTGTAGCCCCAATAATTGCTCATGCCCGCCTGCTGCAGGTGGTATTCGTCCAGATGTTGTTGTACGGGCAGCAGCTCCACGGCGGTCACGCCCAGCTGCTTCAGGTAAGACAGCACGCGCTCGTCGGCCAGCGCCCGATAAGTGCCGGCGTGTGCCAAGTCGGGAAAAAGACGGGTCAAGCCTTTGACGTGGGCTTCATAGACAACGGTCTGCCCCCAGGGAATATTCGGGCGGCGGTCGTCTTCCCAATCGAAACAGTCGGGCGCGGTAACGACGCTTTTGGGCGCGATGGCGGCGTTGTCGCGGCCGTCTGAATGATGAAACCATGCCAGCTCTTCCGCATTGCGGTAGTGCGGGCGGCCGTCGATTTGGCGGGCATAAGGGTCGGCCAGCAGTTTTTGCGGATTGAAGCAGGCGCCGGGCGCGTCGTTGCTGCCGTGCACGCGAAAGCCGTAGCGTTGGCCGGGGCCGATGCCGTGCACGAAGCCGTGAAACACGGATCCGCTGCGGGTGGGCAGCGTGAGGCGGGTTTCCCGGTCGCCGTCAAACAGGCAGAGCTCGATTTTTTCGGCATGGTGTGAGAAGACGGCGAAGTTGACGCCGCCTTCGGCAGGATGCGCGCCCATCGGATAGGGGCGGCCTTCTTGTATGTGGCGTGTGTCGCCGATGTTCATGCTGCGTGCTTTCTGTGAGAGGTATCGTCATTTCACTTTAGTTTGATACAGCGTTGCTGCGCCTGGCTCAATCTAACGGAACGACTAT
>NZ_BCWL01000275.1 GCF_001592185.1 Bergeriella denitrificans NBRC 102155 | reverse complement strand
TAAAACACAAAAATAAAACACAAAAGGCCGTCTGAAAATTTCAGTTTTCCAAAAACCGAAATTTTCAGACGGCCTGACGGTGCGGCTTAGCTTACGCCGCCCCTATTCAAACATCCATACCGATATTTTGATCGCTTTCCTTCGGATCCGGCAAAATCCAGTTCAACACAATCGCCAAAATCGCGCACAGGCCGACGCCGGCAAAACTGAGCGAACCCAGCTTAATCACCATGCCGCCCACGCCGGTGGTCAACACCGCGCTGACAATCACCAGATTTTTCGGCTGCATCAAATCCACCTTGGCATCAATCAGCGCCTTCAAGCCCAAAGAAGCAATCGTGCCGAACAGCAAAATCATAATCCCGCCCATTACCGGCAGCGGAATCGACGCCAAAAACGCATTAAACTTACCGAAAAACGCCATGCAGATGGCAAAAACCGCCGCCCACGTCATGATTTTCGGATTGCTGTTTTTCGTAATCATCACCGCACCGGTCACCTCGCCGTAAGTCGTGACCGGCGGGCCGCCGATTAAACCGGCCACGCACACGCCCAGGCCGTCACCTGCCAGCGTTTTATCCAAGCCCGGATCCTTAGCATAATCCTTGCCCGTTACATTACCAATGGCCATAATGCCGCCGATATGCTCAATCGCCGGCGCAATGGCAACGGGCAGCATAAACAGCGCCGCCTGCCAGTTGACCTCGGGCGTTTCAAAATGCGGCACCTGAAACCACGGCGCCGCCGCAATTCCAGAGGTATCGACCATGCCCAACACCAGCGCCAGCACATAGCCCGAAGCCACACCAATCAAAATCGGCACTAGCTTCATCATCCGGCTGCCGAACACCGTGACCACAACCGTGACTGCAAACGTAAAGCCCGCCAGCAGCAGCGACTGCACATAATCCATCGCCTGCTCGCCGCCGGCCTGCCCCATCGCCATCTGGCTGGCCGCGCCCGCCACCGACAAACCGATGACCATAATCACCGGGCCGATCACCACCGGCGGCAGCAAGCGGTGCACCGCCGCCAAACCGCGCCAGCGGATGAGTGCGGCAAACACAAAATACATAAAGCCCGCCGCAAACAGACCGAACATGGTCGAAGGCAGCCCCCATTCGCCGACGGCATAAATAATCGGCGCGATAAAAGCAAAAGACGAGCCTAAAAAAATCGGCACTTTACGCTTGGTGACCAGCTGAAACAGCAGCGTGCCGATACCCGCGCCCAGAAGCGCCATCGCCGGGTTCAGCCCCGTCAGCAGCGGCACCAGCACCATCGCACCGAAAGCGACAAATAAAATCTGCGCGCCCGAGATGGCCAATTTAAGTTGTTGCATGGTTAAATTCCGTTAAAAACACGCTGCGTATTATACTGGCTGGCGACGCCTCCCTTCATTATTTTCATCAATTATCCCGCCGCCCGCCATAAAACCAGACTTAGGGAAACGCCTGTATCACGATGCCGCACGATTGAAACGCGTTTGAAAAATGCCGTCTGAAAACCGCCTTTTCCGCACCAATCCGCCGTTAAAAACCGAAAACAGCTTTGTCGCCTTTACCTTCGCGCACCAGCTCGGTGCCGTCGGTCATGTCCACCACCGTGGTCGGCTCGGTGCCGCACCAGCCGCCGTCAATCACCAAATCCACGCTGTGCTCCAGGCGGTCGCGGATTTCGTAAGGGTCGGTCAGCGGCTCGTCGTCTTCGGGCAGCATCAGGGTGCAGCTCAGCATCGGTTCGCCCAACTCGGCCAGCAGCGCCAGGGCGATGGCGTTGTCGGGCACGCGCAGGCCGATGGTTTTGCGCTTGGGATGCAGCGTGCGGTTGGGCACTTCTTTGGTCGCTTCCAAAATAAAGGTATAGCTGCCGGGCGTGGCTGCTTTAAGCTGGCGGAACTGGCTGTTGTCCACTTTGGCGTAAGTGCCCAGCTCACTCAAGTCGGCGCACATCAGGGTCAAGTGGTGGCGCTGGTCGATTTGACGGATACGCAAAATGGCTTCCATCGCGTCTTTGTCGCCGAGCTTGCAGCCGAGCGCGTAGCAGGAGTCGGTGGGATAAACAATCACGCCGCCTTTGCGTACGATGTCGGCGGCCTGCTTAATCAGGCGCTCTTGCGGGTTGTCGGGGTGGATGGCGTAGAATTGGGCCATGGTGTGTGTCCTTATTATCGGGTTTGATGATTGATGCATTTAATATTGTAAAACTTAATGTACAGAAAGACAAAAGT
>NZ_BCWL01000274.1 GCF_001592185.1 Bergeriella denitrificans NBRC 102155 | reverse complement strand
AAGAGAAATGGCGTCAACCACTTTCGGAAAATATTTTACGGGTTTTAAGCTAGTCGGTTATTTTTTAATTAGATTTTTTTGGAAGAAATTTGGCGGACTTGGGCAGAACTGCTAGAAGCGGCGGATTGTGGCCGCCTGAAAATGGTGCGCTAATTACAATAAATAATGTGCGGCTCGGCACTCAATATCACTACCCTTCCAGCTAATACTAGTATTACTCTGTTTTAAGCACTACTCTACGTATGTTTAAAATCTACTAAAGGCCGTCTGAAAACCATATCGATTTTCAGACGGCCTGTTTCTTTGTTAGCACGCCAAAACTGTTACAAGCATAAATCCGCCTGCCTAACTAAGCGCCGATAACGCCGCCTATTCCGAACCCACGCCCACTAAAAAGGCCATCTGAAAACCACCGGACACAAAATACCATTTTGCTCCAACTGTTTTCAGACGGCCTGAGGCTTTTATCGGCTGTTTAAAATCAACCTTCTACCGGAATAATGCCGATTTTTGCCTGCCATTGGCGCGGTGCGACGGCGTGGATGGACTGGCCTTCGCTGTCCACGGCCACCGTTACCGGCATGTCTTTGACCTCAAATTCGTAAATCGCTTCCATACCCAATTCAGGGAACGCCAAAACTTTAGACGATTTAATCGCTTTGGCCACCAGATAAGCCGCACCGCCGACAGCCATCAGGTAAGTGGCTTTGTTGTCGGCAATGGCTTCGCAAGTCGCCGCACCGCGTTCGGATTTGCCGATCATGCCCAGCAAGCCGGTTTGTTCCAGCATTTGGCGGGTGAATTTATCCATGCGGGTGGCGGTGGTCGGACCGGCGGGGCCGACTACTTCGTCGCCTACCGGATCAACCGGGCCGACGTAGTAAATCAGGCGGTTGGTGAAATCAACCGGTAATTGCTCGCCTTTGTTGAGCATGTCCACCAAGCGTTTGTGGGCGGCATCGCGGCCGGTCAGGATTTTGCCGTTGAGCAGCAGCACATCGCCGGTTTTCCAAGTGGCCACTTCTTCTTTGGTCAATTCGTCCACATTCACGCGCTTGCCGTTGTCGGGACTGTAGGTGATGTCCGGCCAGTCTTCCAGGCTCGGCGGTGTCAACACCGCGGGGCCGGAGCCGTCGAGCTCGAACTCGACGTGGCGGGTGGCCGCGCAGTTCGGAATCATGGCAACCGGTTTGGAAGCCGCATGGGTCGGGTAATCGAGGATTTTCACGTCCAACACGGTGGTCAGGCCGCCCAAACCCTGCGCGCCGATACCGAGCGCATTGACTTTTTCAAACAATTCCAAACGCAGAGATTCTACCGTGCTCAATTCCGCGCCGGAAGCGGCTTTAGCCTCCAAGTCTTGGATATCGACGTGGCTCATCAGCGATTCTTTCGCCATCAGCATGGCTTTTTCGGGCGTACCGCCGATACCGATACCCAGAATACCCGGCGGACACCAGCCCGCACCCATGGTCGGGATGGTTTTGATGACCCAATCGACGATATTGTCGGACGGGTTCAGCATCGCCAGCTTGGATTTGTTTTCCGAGCCGCCGCCTTTTGCCGCGCAGGTGACTTCGACTTTGTCGCCCGGCACCACCGACATATGGATAACGGCAGGGGTATTGTCTTTAGTATTTTGACGCTTGCCCGCAGGGTCGGCCAATACGGAAGCACGCAGGGTATTGCCTTCCCAAGTATAAGCGCGGCGCACGCCTTCGTTGACCATTTCCTCCACGCTCATTTCGGCATCCCACTGCACGTTCATACCGATTTTCAAGAAGACGGTGGCGATACCGGTATCCTGGCAAATCGGGCGGTGTCCTTCGGCGCACATGCGGCTGTTGACCAAAATCTGCGTCATCGCATCTTTCGCGGCCGGGTTTTCTTCTTTTTTCCACGCCTCGTAAAGCGCGTCGATATAGTCTTTCGGGTGGTAATAACTGATGAACTGGAAAGCATCGCAAATACTGCGGATGAAATCCTCTTGTTTGATAATCGTCATGGTTGTTCCTTTTGGTAATGGGAAAGTGGCTCGGGCTGATACGCAAACGGGATAAACAATACCCACAAAGCTGCACGCATACCACGGTAGGTTTTCAGACGGCCTGACCGCCTCCCTTCCCGGCTGCGGCAGTACACTTTATCTTTAATATTGTTTCCAATACGCGCCTATTGTACCAATGCTCTGATTTTTTATGAAACACAATAAGCATTTATAGTCGAATAACACAGAATGAGACAAGGCAGCAAAGCCGCAGACAGTAC
>NZ_BCWL01000273.1 GCF_001592185.1 Bergeriella denitrificans NBRC 102155 | reverse complement strand
CAAGCCCCCTCTTTGAGCCGAGCGAGCCAACGCTGTAACAGGATTTAATCACCGACTATATTAGGCTAAATAAACTTAACCTACAATAGGCCAATAAAATTAAAATTCATGAAATAATCTGTCGCAAATGCAAATATTCGGCGAATAATCCTTTTTTCAGACGGCATGGCACGCCCGATTGAGGCCGTCTGAAAAATTATCGCGGGCGGAGCTTGCCCAAAAGAGCGTTTCAAGCCATAATCCGAACATGTGCAGGAGAGCGCGGCGCAGCCCGTCTGTGCGGCCACCGAAGGCGCAGATGCCCTTAAATCGCTCAGGTAAAAGGACTGCACATTGTAAGAAAACATCTGGAGAGCGGCCTGTTTGCAACAGGCACACCGAAGGGGAAAAGGCCGTCTGAACCACCATTCAGACATCCGCAAAAGCAGCAGTGAGCAGACTGTTCGTCACCACGCGGCGCCGAAAATCTCAGGTTCAAGGACAGATAGGGTTTCCGCCGCATTGCGGGCGGATGCCGCATATCGTCCAAGAATAAACGTCCGCTGCCCCAAGGCGCGTGCCGCAGCGGGCGGCAACCGGAGAAACCCTCATGACTGCTCTGAAAACCACTCCTTTCCACCAAGCCCATATTGACGCGGGCGGCAAGCTGGTTGATTTTGCCGGCTGGGATCTGCCCGTCAATTACGGATCGCAAATCACCGAACACGAAGCCGTGCGTACCGATGCCGGTATGTTCGACGTATCACACATGCTGGTTACCGACGTAGCCGGCGCGCAAGCCAAAGATTTTTTCCGCAAATTAATCGCCAACGATGTCAGCAAGCTGGCCTTTGCCGGCAAAGCTCTGTATTCCGCCATGCTGAACGACAAGGGCGGCGTCATCGACGACCTCATTGTTTACCGCACCAATGAAGCCGAAACCCAATACCGTATCGTCTCCAACGGCGCGACCCGTGAAAAAGACTCCGCCCAATTTGCCGCAGTCGGCAAAGCATTCGGCGTGGCGCTGACGCCGCGCTACGATTTGGGCATGCTGGCCGTGCAAGGTCCGAAAGCGATTGAGAAACTTTTGGCAGTCAAACCCGAATGGGCGGATACCGTGAATGCGCTGAAACCCTTCCAGGGCGCGGATTTGGGCAACGATTGGTTCGTCGCCCGTACCGGCTACACCGGCGAAGACGGCGTGGAAGTGATTCTGCCCGCCGCCGAAGCCGATGCCTTCTTCAAAGCCCTGCAGGCAGCGGGCGTACAGCCTTGCGGCCTCGGCGCGCGCGACACCCTGCGCATGGAAGCGGGCATGAACCTCTACGGCAACGACATGGACGACGACACCAGCCCGCTCGAAGCCGGTATGGGTTGGACGGTTGATTTGAAAGACGAAAACCGCGATTTCGTCGGCAAAACCGCATTGCTGGCCTTGAAAGAAAAAGGCGTGGCCGTGAAACAAGTCGGCCTGCTGCTCGACAAAGGCGGCATTCTGCGCTCGCACATGGAAGTGGTGACCGACAAAGGCAAGGGCATCACCACCAGCGGCGTGTTCTCGCCGAGCCTGAAACAATCCATCGCCATCGCCCGCGTGCCGAAAGAGTTTGACGGCGACAGTGCCAAAGTCATCATTCGCGGCAAAGAAGTCGATGTGCGCGTGTTGAAACTGCCGTTTGTACGCAACGGTCAGAAGCAGTTTGATTAACAATATTCAGACGGCCTAGCAGACAAAAGGCCGTCTGAAAAATCGATTTATCCGTTTAAAACCATCCGTTTAATTCAATATCATCCGTTTAACAGGAGAACACACCATGAGCAATATCCCAGCAGAACTGAAATACGTCGCCAGTCACGAATGGCTGCGCCCTGAGGCAGACGGTACGGTAACCGTCGGTATTACTTTCCACGCGCAGGAATTGTTGGGCGACATCGTGTTTGTCGAGCTGCCCGAAGTCGGCGCGAATCTGGCTGCCGACGAGCAGGCAGGCGTGGTGGAATCGGTGAAAGCCGCTTCCGACGTGTACGCACCGATTGCCGGCGAAGTGGTTGCCGTCAACGACGATCTGCCGGGTGCGCCGGAAACCGCCAACAGCGATCCTTACGGCACCGGCTGGTTCTTTAAAATCAAACCCGCCAACCCCGCCGATTTGGACGGCTTGCTGACCGCCGAACAATATGCGGAAGAGGTGAAATAATCTCCGCCGCCGCTTTAAAAGCGGCGGAAAACCGAAAGGCCGTCTGAAAACGATTCAACCGGAAACCCTGTTTGGCGAATCTGATTTCAGACGGCCTTTGTTTGCAGTTGGCTG
>NZ_BCWL01000272.1 GCF_001592185.1 Bergeriella denitrificans NBRC 102155 | reverse complement strand
TCAAGCCCCCTCTTTGAACCGTGCAAAGCAACACTGTACCATTCTTATTTTAAATGACTATAAAAGAAGATTTAAAACGTAAGAAAAAGCCGTCTGAAAACCCAGCAGATTTTCAGACGGCTTTTGTCCGTCAAACAATCCGGCAAAAGCCGGTTTTATTCGGCCAACTCACTCTGCTCGTGCGCCATCATTTCCTGGCCGACATTACCCAGCAGGCTCAGGTAACGCTCGTACTGCTTAAGAATATCGGCAATCAGCTCTTCGCGACTCATGTAGCGGACGTCGTAGCCGTTGCGGCCGTCTGAAAAATACGTCATCGGCAGGTAGGTTTGCGTTTTGCGGATATGCGGCAGGTGGTCTTCTTCCACCAGCTGCGATGCCACTTCGTGCTCGACCGATTTGATGCCGTACACGAAATTGCGGACGGTGGCTTTTTCAATCACCAGCTCCACAGAAGGCTCAACCTGCTCC
Source organism: Bergeriella denitrificans NBRC 102155 (assembly GCF_001592185.1). Classification (GTDB taxonomy): domain Bacteria; phylum Pseudomonadota; class Gammaproteobacteria; order Burkholderiales; family Neisseriaceae; genus Neisseria; species Neisseria denitrificans. The sequence goes on along the minus strand of NZ_BCWL01000272.1, from coordinate 1,855 downwards.
AGCATGGCGTTAATCTGCACGCTCAAGCCGTATTGTGACGACATCACGCCGCTCAATTCGCGCATGGCCGGCAGCGCGGTATATTTCAGGAAGCTGCGGATATCGCCTTCCTGCGAATGGTTCATCATCTGCTCCAAACGCTCTTTCCAGCGCTCGCCGGTCCAGAAAATGCTGGTCGGCGTCACTTTCGCGCTGAAGTATTTCTTATCCGCATCCAGCGCTTTCCACAGGCTGAACGCCATCAGCAGCATCAGCATGGCAAACGGCAGCGCGGTAATCAGCGTCATGGTCTGCAATACGCCCAGGCCGCCGCTGCCCAGCAGCACGATGGCCACGGCCGACATCAGCACGCCCCACATCACCGCCTGCCATTTCGGCGCGGCCAGGCTCTTGTCGCGGGACGCGATGTTGTTCAACACATAAATACCCGAGTCGGCAGAGGTGATGAAAAACAGCGCGATAATCACCAGCGCAATCACGCTGCTGATGGAAGACAGCGGCAGGTAGTCCAAAAAGGCAAACAGCAGGGTTTCCGGAGAGCCGGTCATGGCTGCCAGCGCGCCGCCCGCTTCATGCGTATCGATCCAAATCGCGCTGTTGCCGAATACGGTAAACCACAGCACGCAAAACAGGCTGGGTACGGCCAATACGCCAAACACAAATTCGCGCACGGTGCGTCCCCGGGAAATACGCGCGATAAACAGGCCGACAAACGGTGCCCACGAGCACCACCACGCCCAGTAGAGAATCGTCCAGCCGCTGAACCAGCCGGTATTGTCCGGCTCGTACACATAAGTTTTAAAACTCATCTGCACCAGGTGTGAGAAATAGAAGCCCAAGTTGTCGCTAAACGCCGCCAGCAGATACAGCGTCGGGCCGGTTGCCAGCACAAACAGCATCAGCAGACCCGCCAGCACCAGATTGGTTTCACTGAGGATTTTTACGCCCTTGCCCACGCCCGATACCGCCGAAATCACCGCCAGCGACATCACTGCGATAATCACCACAATCTGCAGGCCGAAATTACTTTCCGCAATCCAACCAATCTGCTGCAGGCCGGAGCTCATCTGCGCCGCGCCGAAGCCCAGCGTGGTAATGATACCGAACAGCGTCGCCACCAGCGCCATCACATCGATGGCATCGCCGAAGCCGCCGTTGATTTTATCTTTCAAAAGCGGATAAAAGCAGGAGCGCAAAGCCAGCGGCAGCTTGTAGCGGAAGCCGAAATACGCCAGCGCCAGCGCGATGATGCCGTACACCGACCAAGCGTGCACGCCCCAGTGGAAAAACGTATGCAGCATCGCACTTTGCGCGTCGCCCTGGCTGATGGGCGATGCGTAATGCGACAGCGGCTCGGCCACGCCGAAAAACATCAAGCCCACGCCCATGCCTGCGGCAAACAGCATCGCCAGCCACGACATAAACGAAAATTCCGGCTCTTCCTCGTCCGTACCCAGCTTGATGCTGCCGAAGTTACCCAGGCTCACCAAAATCAGAAACAGCAGGAAAACGGAAAAAGTTAAAATATAAAACCAGCTGAAATTACGGAATACGGCTTCTTTGGCCGTGTTCAAAAAATTCTGCGTGCCCTCGGGCAACAGCAGCGTAGCAGCCAGCAGCGACAAGACGAATAATAAAGTGGCGCTGATGACCACGGGATTAAACGACGATTTTTGTCGGATTAGTGAGGTCATACTCATGGATTCCTTCATACTTTTATCGTTGTGATAAAGACGGTTTTTCAGACGACCGCAAGCGGTAAATATACCGCCCGGGCGCGGAAGATATAGTCGAAGAGTAATTTCTGCTACGGCGTTGGCTCGCCTTGCTCAAAGAGGGAGGCTTGACTAAGCTG